>JAMCVD010000095.1 GCA_023381995.1 Deltaproteobacteria bacterium | reverse complement strand
GATGACGGAGACCGTGGCGTGCACCCCATTCGATTGATATTTGGACTTATTTAATGTAGATGCAGGAGAGAGAAGAGAGGGTGTGCAGGGACAATGTTTAAAAAGATTCTGATAGCGAACAGGGGCGAGATCGCCACGAGGATAATCAGGGCGTGCAAGGAGATGAACATAAAGAGCGCCGTCATCTACACGGAAGAGGACTCTACCGCCCTCTACATAAAAAAGGCGGACGAAGCCTACCTGGTCACTCCCGGGCCCGTCGAAGCGTACCTGAACATCCACAGGATAGTCGACATAGCCACGAAGATCAGGGCCGATGCAATACACCCGGGCTACGGATTCGTGTCGGAGAACCCAAAGATGGCGTCGCTGTGTGAAAAGAAGGGCATCGTCTTCATCGGCCCCTCCTCCTCTGCAATCGAGCTCATGGGCAACAAGCTGAAGGCGAGAGAGTTCATGAAAAAGCACGGCATCCCGGTCGTGGAGGGCAGCGACAGGCCGGTGGAAGGCGAGGACGAGGCGGCAGAATGGGGAAAACGGATAGGCTATCCGGTCATCATAAAGGCTTCCGGCGGCGGGGGGGGGAGGGGCCTCAGGATAGCGAAGACCGAGAGCGAGCTCAGGAGATTCTATGGGCTTGCGAGGTCGGAGGCCCTCAAGTTCTTCGATGACCCCGAGATATTCATCGAAAGATATATAACGAAACCGCACCATATAGAGGTCCAGGTCCTTGCGGACCACCACGGGAACAGAATACATCTCGGCGAGCGCGACTGCTCCATACAGAGGAGGCACCAGAAGATCGTAGAGATAGCGCCCTCCCTCGTGCTGAGCGACAAAAAGAGGAAAGAGATGGGCGCCCTTGCCGTAAGGATAGCGAGGCTCGTGGACTACACGAATGCGGGCACGGTCGAGTTCATTGTCGACAGCAATATGCGGTATTACTTCATGGAGATGAACACCAGGCTCCAGGTCGAGCACCCGGTCACGGAGTTCGTGACGGGCATAGATATCGTCAAAAAACAGATAGAGATGGCCGCCGGCATGGAGCTCGGGATCAAGCAGAAGGACGTCAGGGTAAAGGGCAACTCGATAGAGTGCAGACTCATAGCCGAAGACCCTCGGAATGCGTTCCTGCCGAACGGGGGCAGGATCACGGCATATTACTCGCCGGGCGGCATCGGGGTCAGGATAGACGGTGCCGTGTACAAGGACTATGTAGTGCCGGACTATTACGACCCTCTGCTGGCGAAGCTCACAGTCAGGGGCGAGACATGGGACGAGGCGGTCAACAGGATGAGAAGGGCGCTCGACGAATTCATAATAAGGGGGATCAAGACCAACATCCCCTATCTGCAGGCCATCGTGAACAGCGACGACTTCAAGAAGGGGTACTTTGATACGGAGTTCATAAACGAGCACCCGGAGCTCCTGGAGTATTCCAGTACGGTGGACCCCACCGATACGGCCATCGCCATCGCGTCCGCCATAGCCATGTACGAAGGCATGTAGGAAGGGAGAAGCCGTGATAAAGAGGATAAATATCACAGACACGACCTTGAGGGACGCACACCAGTCGCACATCGCCACGCGATTGAAGACGGAGGACATGCTTCCGATATGCGACAAGATGGACAGGGTAGGGTTCTGGTCGATGGAGGTATGGGGCGGCGCCACCTTCGATACGGCCATGCGCTTCCTGCGGGAAGATCCATGGGAGAGGCTCCGGGAGCTCAGGAAGGCGCTGCCCGGCACGAAGCTCCAGATGCTCCTGCGCGGACAGAACCTCGTGGGCTACAGGCACTACTCGGACGATATCGTGTGGAAGTTCGTGGAAAAGGCCGCGGAGAACGGCATCGATATATTCAGGACGTTCGATGCCCTCAACGACATAAGGAACATACGGTCGTCCGTAAAGGCCGTGAAGCAGTTCGGCAAGTTCGTCGAAGGCGCCCTGAGCTATACGACGAGCCCGGTGCATACGATCGAATACTTCATCGACTATGCAAAGGCCCTCGAGGACCTGGGCGTGGACAGCGTCTGCATAAAGGACATGGCCGGGCTGGTAAAGCCGTACGAGGCCTATGAGCTCGTCGGTAGATTGAAGCAGGCGATAAAGGTTCCACTGCACTTCCACACCCACGACACGGCCGGGTTCGCCTCCATGGCGATCCTGAAGGCGATCGAGGCGGGTGTCGACATCGTCGATACGGCGATCTCCCCCCTCGCGTCCGGGACGTCCCAGGCGCCCACGGAGTCGATAGTCGCGGCGCTGAAGGACACGGACTACGACACGGGCCTGTCGCTCGAGCTGCTCTCGGACATCGCGGACTATTTCAGGGAGGTCAAAAGGAAATACGCGGAGTTCGAGAGCGAGTACACGGGCGTCAATACGAAGATACTCCTGTGGCAGATACCCGGCGGCATGCTCTCGAACCTCGCATCGCAGCTCAAGGAGCAGAACGCGATCGATAAGATCAACGACGTGCTGAACGAGGTACCGGTCGTCAGGAAGGACCTCGGCTACCCGCCGCTCGTAACGCCGACGAGCCAGATCGTGGGCTCGCAGGCCACGCTGAACGTCATCAGCGGCGAGAGGTACAAGGTGATAACCAACGAGGTGAAGAACTATCTGAAGGGGCTCTACGGCAGGCCGCCCGGAGAGATAGACGAGGCCCTGAGGAGGCTCGCGGTCGGGAACGAAAAGGTCATAGATCGCAGGCCGGCCGACTACCTCGAGTCCGAGCTCTCGAGACTGAGGGAGGAGATCGGCAAGAAGGCGAAGTCCGAGGAGGACGTGCTCTCGTACGCCCTGTTCCCCCAGGTCGCTGCCGAGTTCTTCGAGCTGAGGGAAAAAGGCGAGCTGAAGGTCCTGATGCCGAGGTTCGAGAAGCCCTGGCCCGACAAAGGGAAAAGGCACATAGCAAGGCTTGCGCCGAGCGAGTTCAATATAAAGCTCCACGGAGAGATGTACCATATCAAGATAGCGGGCTCCGGACAGAGGACCGAGAGCCCGAGGATGTTCTTCGTGTACGTCGATGGAAAGCTCGAAGAGGTACTCGTGGAGCCGCTCGTGGAGGTCGTGGCCTCGCAGGAAGGCGAACTGATCCCGAAAGCTGCCATCACAATGGAAAGGCCGAAGGCGACGGAGATCGGTGATGTGACGGCGACCATGCCGGGGAAGGTATCGGCAATAAAAGTAAAGAAGGGAGACAGGGTAATCGCGGGCGACCCGGTGCTGATCATCGAGGCGATGAAGATGGAAAACGAGGTCCATACCCCGATAGACGGCATGGTCTACGAAATCTACGTCAACGAAGGCGATACCGTCAATCCCGACGAGGCGCTGATAAGGATACGATAGTGGGACCCATGAAGAGGACGCCGGCGGTCGCAGGCACATTCTATCCCGCAGACCCGGAAAGCCTGGAGAAGCTCGTCCGCGAACTTACCGTGCACGACCGGGAACCGATACGGGCGGTCGGCGCGATCTCCCCACACGCGGGGTACCTGTACTCAGGGGGCGTAGCAGGCATGGTATTCTCTTCCATAGCGGTGCCGGAGACGGTCGTCGTCATAGGCCCGAACCACACGGGATACGGTCGCAGGGGCGGGATACTATCGAGCGGTACGTTCGGCATGCCGGGCTTCGACGTGGCCATAGACCGCGAGCTTGCGGGTGCCATCATGGAAAACACGGAGCTCCTGAAAGAGGATGCGGACTCCCATACGCACGAGCACTCGCTCGAGGTCCAGCTCCCCTTCATCCATCACCATAACCCGTCGGCCATGATCGTCCCCATATGCGTTATGGGGAGGGGCATCGATTTCGTCAGCTCCATCGGCAGCGCTGTGGCGAGGGCCATACAGGACACGGGCAGGGACGCGCTGGTGATCGCGAGTTCTGACATGACCCACTACGAGCCACAGGAGATCGCGCAAAGGAAGGACAATATCGCTATCGGGAGGGTCCTCGAACTCGATGCAGCGGGACTGCTGAGGGTCACCGCGGAAAATGACATATCGATGTGCGGGGTGATCCCTGCCGCCATCATGCTTGTCTGTGCAGTCGAACTCGGGGCGAACAGGGCGAGGCTCATAGACTACCGGACGTCGGGTCAGGTGACGCACGATTACGACGAGGTGGTCGGGTACGCGGGCATAGCGGTGTACCGGGGAACATGAGCGTGTCCTCCTTCTCTATACTCGCGGCCTATCTTGCCGTCGTACTGTGCGGCTACGGCCTCGAATATCTGGAGCTGTCCTATCTGAATCAATACGGCGGCACCATACCGCCCGAGTTCAGGGGGAGCATAGAGCAGTCATTCCTGGACAGGTCGCGGAATTATACCATCGATTCCATGCGGCTGGAGGTCGTTTCCTCCGGCTTCGATAGCGTCCTGATCGTCCTGTTCTTCTTCGCCGGCGTCCTGAACGTCTACAACTCATGGATCGTCTCGCTGCGCCTGAACGCGATCGTCTCCGGGGTCGTGTTCTTCATGCTGCTCGTGTACGCAGACACGTTTTTAACGATACCGTTCGGTATCTACAGGACGTTCAGGATAGAAAGGAAATACGGGTTCAACACGATGACGGCGGGACTCTGGATCGCCGACCTCGTAAAATCCATGCTCCTGTCGACCGTCCTACTGTCCCTGATCATATCTGCGGGCCTGTGGCTCATCGCAGAGAGCCCCTTGCACTGGTGGCTCTGGACATGGCTCCTCTTCCTCGTGTTCGGCATCTTCATGATGTACTTGTCCCCCTACGTCATAGAGCCGCTCTTCAATAAGTTCTCGCCGATCGAGGACGAGGCCCTCAAATCGGGCATACGCGCGCTGACCCGGAAGGTCGGCGTCAGGATAAGCAAGGTACTGAGGATGGACGCATCGAAGAGGACACGGCACACGAACGCCTACTTCACCGGCATCGGCAGGGTCAAGAGGGTCGTCCTGTTCGACACCCTCATCGGCACCATGAGTACAGGCGAGATCCTCGCGGTGCTTGGACACGAACTCGGACACTGGAAGAAGAGGCATGTCTTCAAGCAACTGGTGCTCATGGAGGCCGTCTCCATGGCGGTGCTCTACGTATCCTTCCGGCTCATGCAGGGCGACTTCTTGCTCGATCTCTTCCACATCGGCGCGGGCACCGTGTTCGCGAAGATCGTGATACTCGGCCTGCTGGGGACCATCGCTGCGTTCCCGTTCTCGCCCCTGTTCAACCTGTTCTCGAGGAGGCACGAGCGTGAAGCGGACCTGTTCGCATGCCGGCTCACTGGCAGCAGCAGCGATATGATCGGTGCGCTCATAAAGCTCTCGAAAGACAACCTCTCCAACCTCCACCCCCATCCCCTCTATTCGATCTTCTACTACTCGCACCCCCCCGTGATCGAGAGGATAAAATATATCAAGGGGGCAGCTTGACCCGGCCTACTTCAGCTCCGTGATGATGCCGTCCAACATCCTGTCCGTTACCATGATGTTATGGAGCCCGTTTGCTTTTTCCAGGAATGCCAGTTTCGCACTCGCGTCGTCGTACCGTGCTTTTTCCCGTTTGTACTGCACGGTGTTCTTGTCCATGCCTTCGAGCTTGATGGAGGTGTTCTTCAACAGCAGCTCGGCTTGATCATACTTGCCGACATACAGGCTGTTCCATTTATCGAGAAGATTTCCGTATGCAGGGACGTGGCAGTCGATACACCGTTTCTTCACGTCCGTATAGATTTTTCCATGTTCCAGATGAGCGTGGCAGTCCGCACAGCCGACGCTGCCGGACATGACGTTCGGTGTGTGCGGGACATCGGAAAACGGGACGTCGCCGCTATAGAGTGCCGCCGAGCTGCTGTGGCACAGTGTACAGTTCGAGGTGGACTTGTTCTGGTGATGGCAGCCCGCGCACGTGTCGATCTTTATGTCCATCGCCATCGTGTGGTCTGTCGGGTGACACGCGGCACAGTCCATGCCCATGTTTACATGGAAGTCGTGGGGGAAGTCCACTCCAAGCGTTTTGAACCTTACGGTTCCGGGCATGCCGAGCGTGCCATGACACAAGACTGCACATGAGGCACCCACGCTCTCCAGCGACGGTGGCCTGTTTTTCTCGATACTGCCAGCCCCCGCCAATCGGGATGCCCTGTTTGCGAGATCGAGCGACTGTAGCAGTATCTGCTGTGTGTACCGTATGTTATGGGAAGGTCGCGCGAAAGAGACAAACTGCCTGTTGAAGATTGCAGCGCTCAGCAGCTTCTTCGCCTGTGCCTTTCTTGCGCTGCTGATGCCCGCCCTATCGATGGAGTCGTTCGTCCTGGCTATTGCGGCATTCACGTAGTTCAGCATACCGTTGCCCACTGCTATCCAGTTATACATCAACCTGTCGTAGGGCCTGCCGTGGCATTCCACGCACGCGTGTGCCGTCTCTCGCAGACTTTGTACTTTCGGGACGTTTTGGTTTGCGGAGTTCGTGCGGATCTTGTTCGGGTGGCATCCCTCGCAGCTTACCTGGCTTAAAAACATGGAATCCGGCATATTCGTCGTATCTGTGGCCCCGATGCCCATGTACATCTCCCGTTGATAATTGTGCCTGTCCTGGTGGCAGTCCGTACAGTTGCTTTCAAGCGCCTGGATCATGTGGATCTCGCCATGGTACATGGGTCTGTGGCATTTGTCGCACGTGAGGTGCTCTTTGGTGACATGGGTATTGTGGACGAACACGGGATTGTCGTATTTGTAGGATCTGTCTTCATGGCATTCGTGGCACCGGTCGCGCGGGACGCTTCCTTTACCCTTGATAACATCGAGGTGGCACTGGTTGCACTGCATACCTTTGGTCAAATACGATTTATGGTTAAAGGTCATGCCATGCAGATCTACCGTTTTCGTCGGACTCCCGTGGCACGACGGACACCCGGTGATTGCTTCGCCCCTCGGGGCACCGATAAAATGGCAGGATATACAGGCATCTTCATCCACGACCTTCATGTGCGATCCGTGCGTGACCGAGGGATGGCATGTTTCACAGGTCAGAAGCATCTCACGGACGCTTTTCCCGACATGCTTTGCATGATCGAAGTATACCATATTCTTGTAAAAGACCGGCTTGCTGATGTCTTTGTGCGGATGACATTTCAGACACGCGCTGTCTTTGACCACTGCTACGGGGTGCGGATTATACATGCCGGTGAGGGTCTGGAACTCAAGTCTCGTAAAATAATTGAACCCGAGGTCGTGGCAGGTCGTGCACTTCACCCCGCTGTGTACCGAGGTCTTCCATTCATTGATGTACGGCTGCATGATATGGCATGATGCGCATGTTTTCGGATTTCCCGAAAGCGCTAAAAAAATGGTGTTGGACAGAAGCCATACGACGATGATAATGACCGCTCCCACACTGACGATCTTGTGCCTCTTGAAATAGGACGAGACGCGGTTAGTCATTTTTCCCCTCTTTTCCCTTCAGGATCCTCTCATATTCGAGGGGGTGCTCGTCGATCATCTGTTCTTTTGTCAATTTTCCATGCCACCATACGAGCGATCCCGGGAACCTGCTCGGATTAAAGTGGACATTATAAAAATGCCAGATAACGATCGTCAGGGTCGCAAGCAAAGCCTCGTCACTGTGGGCCTCACGTGCGATATCGTATACGTATTTCGGGAAATAACTCAAAGCGATATTGTGGAACCACATGATAAGGCCTGACCCGACCATCACGATGCCGCCCCAGTAAACAGCCCAGTAATCGAATTTCTCTATGTAGCTGAACCTGTCGAACTTCGGCTTGTCCTTGGCAAAACCGAAGAAGTATTTGATCATCTGGAAAATATCCTTGATGTCCTTGGGTTTCGGCAGGAGCTGGACAAAATCCCTCCTTCCGTCTCTGTTGAAGATGGTGTAGAGGGTATGGAACACATAAAAACCTATGAGTAACACGGCACCTATTCTGTGAAGTATACCCTGTGTGGATATGCCGCCCATGATGGACATCATGAATTTCGAGATCGGGGAGTTGGGAAATTTTATCGGGAGTCCGGTAATGATCAGGATGATGACGCTCGAAAAAAGCATCATGTGCTGTATCCTGAAATAGATGTTGAACCTCTGGTACGTGTCCTTCTGCCATTCTTGTTTTTTGTCCAGTTTTATTTTCAACGCATGCTGTTTCTTTATGATTTTATGGATGTTCTTTATTTTCACGTTGAAAAAGGCATCGAGGCCTTCGTTCGCCTCGTCCCTGACAAGCCGTTGCGTTTTTTCATCCAGCCCTTTCTCTTCCCGTTCCGGCAGGGTGTCGAGTGCATATTTTTGAAGTTCCTCTGCGATCTTTTCTTTTGTTGTTTTGTACTTATCTTCCATTGCTATTCTCCACGTTTATTCTTTCCCCGGATTTCCCCTGATCTGTATCTGCGGAACAGGTCGAGCAGAATATGAATAAATAAAAGAGTCAGAGTGGACATGGTGAGTATCTCAAAAAACATGCCAATATAGTACAGGATGCCGTTCGATTTGCTCTTATAGTTGACGTGTATCTTGCCCTTGGTAAAGTTGACATTCGCATTTTGATGACATTTGCCGCACGTTTTCGCAAGGTTTGCCTTGTTGATTGAAGAGCGCGGATCGCTCTCCGGCAGTATCAGATGTGCCCTATGGCAGCTTGAGCAGTTTGCGACCCTGACAGACCCGAACTCGTCCGCGACCCCGTGGTAACTCTCCTTGTAGGTGCTGATCCGCCCGCCCGGAATGTTGTATTTTCTGATCAGCTCTTTGTTTTCATGACACTTCGAGCAGACGTTGATAACATTGAGCGGGTAGATGCTCGATTCGGGATTGTCGGGCTGCAGGATAAGGTGCTTTCCATGACATGTCGTACAGGTCGGCGCCGATTTTATGTGACGGTCGAGCAGTGCTGTGCCGTGGATACTCTGGATATAATTATCATACTGCGGTTTATGGCATTTGCCGCAGGTATACGCGACGTTCTGATGATTGACCGTCGATAACGGAGAGTCGACCTTTTGTACATTATGCCCGCCGTGGCAATCCTGACAGTGCGGGGCCTTCGGATCGTTTTCGGTCACGAGTTTGCCATGAACGGACTGGAAGAACTCGTTTGCAGGCTTTGCCCCGTTCGGATTGTCTTTATAATGACATCGGTAACAATTGACCTTGCCCGGTACCTTCAAATGGGGAATTTCCATGACGTCCGCATGACAATCCGTACAGTGGAGTTTGGAGTGGATGGAATGCTCGAGTTCCGATTTATTGACGAACAATTCGAGTACCTTGCCGTCGGGCATCAACTTTTTAAAACCGGGCCTTCCGTGACACAACAGACACTTTTGATAGAGAGGGGAGGCCTGTCCCCATGCCTTGACGGGAAGGGCGGCCATGACGGCACTCAATAAAATCCACCCGGAGATTGCAAGGACGGTCCCGGCCTTTTTGCCTGAGACTGGATGGGCGGCAACACGCCTATTTGTTTTCATCTTCCTTGTCCTGTAACAGCCTGTCATATTCGAGCTTGTGTTCGTGTTTTAATCTGTCGATCGAGATTTTGCCGTCTATCCATGTCTTACTCATGGGGAACACCTCGGGGTTAAGGTGTACATTGTAAAGGTGGAACAGGAACAAAACAATAAAGATCATCACACCGTCCCATCCGTGTATGAGCATGGTCACATCGATGGCCCATTTCGGCAAAACGGCCATCGACTGATTGACGAACCACAAGACGATGCCCGTAATGACCATAATCATGGTACCGATCACAACACCCCAATATTGCAGTTTTTGAAGGTAGTCGTACTTGTCGAACCGTGGCTGTTGATTCGACAACCCGAGGTTGTAGAGGAGTTTTTTAAGAAAATCCGTGACATCTTTGAACCGGGGAGTGACTGCCATGAGCTCCCGGTGTCCCTCATCGGTAAACGTTACCCACAGGACATGGTAGAGTGCGAGGAGTATGAGCACTATCGCAAATATCCTGTGGATCAGTCCCCTGACCCAGATGCCGCCTTCGATCCTGATAAGCCATACGGAGAATGAATTGTTGTGGAATTTCAGGGCGAGCCCCGTTATGGAGAGCATAATCATGGAAACCAGGAGGATGATATGCTGTATCCTCTGATTTTTGGAAAGCCGTTCTACGGAATGGTTCATGACGGTTTACTCCCGTTTTTTTTCTTTCTTCTCGAGTTGATGAGGTCGACGACCACATAGACGACGAAGAGCGTAATCAGTATGCCGATAAACCAGGTATAAAAAACCCTGACGATGTAGGGCCCTTTTTCGCCGTGCTTGCTGACGACAACGTGTACACGGCTTTTCACAAAATTCTCCGTCGCATTCGGATGGCATTTGCCGCACGTTCTCGCGAGGTTTGCCTTGTTTATCGAAGAGCGCGGATCGCTCGACGGCAGTATCTCGTGAACGCCATGACAGCTTGCGCAGTTTGCCGCCCTCAGGTCTCCGAACTTGAGGGCTATGCCGTGGAAGCTGTTTTCATACGTCGTCAATCTGTTGAGAGGCAGGTTGTACCGCTGGGCAAGCTTTACGGAATCGTGACAGCTTGAACACGTTTTGGGAATATTTTCCGGATACACCTTTGCGCCGGGATTCGTTATTTTCAATATGCCGTGCGTACCGTGACAGTCCGTACAGACGGGTGCCGCCGTAATGCCCTTTTTGATGGCGCTCCAGTGTATACTCTGCGTGTATTTTTCATAGACATCGCGGTGACAGGAAGAACACATGACGGGGATATCATTTTTACCGGTGACGACCGCGGCAGGGTGGGGGTATCCTTGGATAGTCGTGTGGCACTGAGTGCAGGATATACCCTTATGGACAGATACGCTGAACCCCCCGGGGCTGATATACATGCCTTCCTGTTTGATGCCGGGGAACCTGAGATAGAAATTCTTGTCCCCATGACACTGCATGCAGCCTGCATCACTCATACTGTATGCATTTTTTTGAAAGCAAAAAAATGCCACGGCAGCGATAAGTATAAATTTTTTCATGTCTTTTTTCCTTCCATGCCCGCACTACATGGGATTTTTTCATATGACTAATCAAAAAGAATCTCGGAGTCAACTCATTTTTTTAGCGCGATACATTAAATCTATATTTATTTATATATTTACTCTGTTAGCCCCACCATTTCCGGCCAGAGGACTGATCCGCCCATGGAGGACTTTCTAACGGGGATTTATTCGCTTGTATGACCAGAGAGCCGCGGCGTAAAATGTTGACATGCTGTTTTTGGGGAAAGTATATTGTATACAAGTATATTTTAAAATATAGCTGGAGAGAGGACAAAAATGTTTAAGACGAATAGAACGACGCTGATACTCATGCTGTCGGCGGTGACAATATGCGGACTTGCAGGCGAAACATACGCCGGCAGCGGCGAAACAAGGGACACACAAGGAAGAGTGTCAGCGGAGATTTCCACGCTGACAAGCAGGAAGCCGCGATTCTCGAGCAGTGACTGTCTTGCATGTCACGGCGTCAGGACGGAGGGCATACCGTACGTAGACGAGGGACATTTTGAGTCCTCCGTACACAATGAGCTTGCATGCACCGACTGCCATGATTCGATCAAGGTACTCCCACACCCAGAAAAGCTCCCGGCCCCCAACTGCGGCCGGTGTCACGGCGATATAGAAGCGCAGTATAAAAACAGCATACACGGCCAGGCCGTAAAGAACGGCATAAGCAAGGCCGCGCATTGCTGGAGCTGTCACGGCAAACATGACATACTCGCTGCTACAAATCCATCGTCCACGGTTTACCCGCAGAACCTCCCATCAACATGCGGTACGTGTCATAACAGCGAAGAGATGGCAAAAGAGTACAATATCCCTGTGTCCACCCCCTACCAGCTTTACGAGAAGAGCATACACGCGGTCGCATTGAAGGAAGGGCTCCCCGCCGCCACATGCTCCGACTGTCACGGCAGCCACAATATCCTCCCCATGAACATAACGGCCTCGACCATATCGAAGGCCAACATACCGCGTACGTGCTCCCAATGCCACCCGGACGAGTATAAGAACTACATTCAATCATCGCACTGGAAGGCCTTCCAGCAAGGGATACAAAATGCACCTGTCTGTACCGACTGCCATGCGGAACACGCGATACTGTCAAAGGACAATCCCAGTTCACCGATATACCCTCTCAATGTCCCCAAGACGTGCACGGACTGTCATGGCAGGGTACAGCTGGCCGAGAGCTTCGGACTGCCGGCGGTAAAGTTGTCAAGCTATATGAAGAGCTTCCACGGCGTCATGATAGAAGGGGGCAGCGTGATAGCGGCCAATTGTGCTTCATGCCACAGGGCGCACAAGATCCTGCCGCCCTCGAACCCTGAATCGTCCGTATGTGCGTGCAACCTCCCGAAGACATGCGGGCAATGCCACAAGGGTATAACCAGGGCAGACGTCAAGCACCTGAAGGACATCCACGGAGCGATGGGCGTAAGCAAGGGAATCATCGATCTGATCCGGAAGCTGTACATATACCTTATATCCGTCACCGTAATAGGCATGCTCGTTTTCGTGTACGCAGACTTTATAAGAAAGATCATCAACAAGGAGAAAGAGCGGATAATAAAGCTCGACGACAAAGGCGACTATGTAAGGTTCACGCCGTCCGAAAGGGCCATGCATACCGTACACCTCTTCGCATTCTTCGTCCTTGCCTATACGGGGTTTGCCCACCACTGGCCCGACTACTGGTGGAGCGCATGGCTTACCCATATGGACAACGGGCTTGTCCGTGCATGGATACACAGGATCTCCGGGGTCGTTCTCCTGGGGGTATTCGTCTTGCAGTTCGCCCTCATGATGGTCACAGAGCGTGGCAAAGAGCAGTTGAAGGCACTGATGCCGGTATTCGATGATGTAAAAGGGGCCATAGGTATGTTTCTTTACAACATAGGGCTCACGGACAAGAAGCCGGCGTTCTCCAGGTTTACGCCTTTCGAGAAATTCGAATACTGGGCCCTCGTGTGGGGCAATACACTCATGGGGATCACGGGCATGGCACTCTGGTTCACCACGGGGACGCTTGCACTGCTGCCGAAGTGGTACCTCGATCTCTTCATCCTCATACACTTCTATGAGGCGATCCTCGCGACCCTTGCGATACTCATATGGCACCTGTACTGGGTCGTGTTCGATCCCATAATGTACCCATACAATCCGTCGATATTCACGGGGAAGCTATCCGTGAATATAATGGAAGAAGAGCATCCCCTCGAATCCACGGGTCACGTGTCAAAGGGAGAGCCTGAATCGAACAAGACCGAGGTGGACCAATACAGACAGACCTAATCGTTGCAAGAAATCTGTCGTTATGCCTTTTATTGTTCTGATACTATACACAAAAGCAAGGGAGGTGCGGTATGAGTCTGCTGGTCGTCGGTTCGGTGGCGTTCGATTCCGTGGAGACGCCCTTCGGCAAGGTGGAAGATGCACTGGGAGGGTCTGCCACGTATTTTTCCATTGCGGCGAGCTATTTCACGGATGTCCAGCTTGTCGCGGTTGTGGGCAGGGATTTCCCTGATAAGCACATCCGGTTTCTGAAAAAGAGAAAAATAGATATCAGCGGACTCCAGCGTGCAAACGGGAAAACCTTCCGGTGGAAGGGGAAATACGACTTCGATCTCAATCAGGCGCACACCATCGATACCCGGCTCAATGTATTCGCTTCGTTCAATCCGGAACTGCCGGAAACCTACAGGAATACCGAATATGTGTTCCTTGCCAATATCGATCCGGTCCTCCAGCTCCAGGTCCTGCGTCAGGTCAAAAACCCGAAACTTGTCGCATGCGATACCATGAATTTCTGGATAGAAAAAAAACCCAGGGAACTGAAAGAAACTCTCAAGTACGTCGACATACTCACCATTAATGAGGCAGAGGCACGGGAGCTGTCAAAAGAATCGAACCTTGTCAAAGCTGCACGGCGAATCATGACATTCGGACCGGAGGTGATCATCGTAAAAAGGGGAGAATACGGTGCGTTGATGTTTTCGGACTCCGGTATTTTCTCGGCGCCGGCGTATCCCATCGAGTCCGTTTTCGACCCCACGGGGGCCGGAGACAGCTTTGCAGGAGGTTTTATGGGACACCTTTCGAGGGTGAGGGGCGTCAACGACAGAAACATCAGACAGGCGATAATATTCGGCAGCGTTATGGCCTCATTCGATGTGGAAGACTTCAGCCTGAACAGGATGAAGAGGCTCACGGCCAGGGAGATAGAGGACAGGTTCAAAGAATTCAAGAGGCTCACCGTCTTTGAAGACCTGTAAGCTGCTTATCGTATTGATACACGGGTTTTTTGTATTATACTATGCACAGGGGCTGCTATGGGGCTGACGCTCTCAAAATCCGATGCGCTCATCGTTGTCGATGTGCAGAGGGACTTCTGCCCGGGGGGCTCTCTTGCAGTGCCTGCCGGGGACAGGGTGGTCCCTGTGCTGAACCGCTACATCGGCAGATTCAGCGCAGGCTCTCTGCCTGTTTTTGCTACGAGGGACTGGCACCCTGAAAACCATATGTCCTTCGAGGCATACGGGGGCCCGTGGCCCCCCCACTGTGTAAAAGGGACCGACGGCGCAAAGTTCCATCCGGAGCTGAAGCTTCATGAGTCAACAGTGATAGTATCGAAGGCAACAGAGCCGGGGGAAGAGGCATATTCCGGGTTTCAGGGGACCGAACTGGAATCCATGCTTCGGAAGCTCAAGATTAAGAGGGTATTCGTAGGAGGGCTTGCGACCGACTACTGCGTAAAGAACACGGTGCTCGATGCGATCAAGGCAGGATTCTCGACCTTCCTTTTGACAGACGCTTCCATGGGGGTTGACGTCAATGCAGGGGACTGCCGGAGGGCCGTTGATCAGATGATATCGGCAGGGGCCATAGGCATAACTTTTAGCGATGTCTCCTGACAATGACACCGTGTTGTGGGGTATTGACGGTAAAAATCAATCCATGAGTTTGGTTTTTGATAATGCCATGAGTGGATTCCTTCAGGCGTTTATGGTACAAGGTGGACAATATCTTTGAAGCTATATGAAAGCAGTCCACCGTGAATCAGGCGCGATAAAGAAGGAATGGGGCGGGAAGCTCCCGGTGCTGCTTGTGTATCCGGACACCTACAGGTCGGGCATGAGCAACCTCGCCGTACACACCGTTTACGGCATTTTGAACGAGATGGACGACGTAGTCTGCGAGAGGTGCTTCTGGCGCAAGGGACAAAGGGTACCGCTGTCCATGGAGAGCGGCAGGCAGCCTGGTGACTTTTCCGTTATCGCCTTTTCGATATCCTTTGAAACGGACTACATCAATGTAGTCGATTTTCTCAGGGCCGCCGGCATCGAGCTGTACGCGTCGAAACGCCGGTATGGTCCCATGATCATGGCGGGAGGCATTGCGGTGACGCTCAACCCGGAGCCCATCGCTGATTTTATGGACGCGTGCATCATAGGCGAGGCCGAAGGGCTCGCGGACAGGGTCATGGACGCCGTACACCGCGGCATTGGGAAAGACCTGACGAAGCCGGACATCCTGCACGCGCTCGACGGACTGGAAGGTGTGTATGTGCCGTCGTTCTACCGTGTCGAATACGGTGCCGGCCCCTCGATCCGGGGCATAAGCCACACGCATAAGGCCGGGAAGAAGGTACGGCGGCACATCGCTGACTCTCTGGATCGCGTACCGTCGACGGTGATCTATACGGACGATACGACGTTCTCGGGCATGCACCTCCAAGAGGTCTCAAGGGGCTGTGCCTACAGGTGCAGGTTCTGTATATCGGGCTATGCCTATCTGCCCCCGAGACACAGGGACAGAGGAGTGCTTGAAGAAGACCTCGCCTACCTGCCTCCGTGTGTGAAGCGGGTCGGTATCGTGAGCCCGATGGTAACGGACTATCCGCATCTCGTTGAGCTGCTTGACCATGTCCATTCCCTCGGTCTCAAGGCGTCCCTGTCGTCCATGCGTGCGGACAGCGTGGCGCTCCTCTATAGGAAGGGCATCGATGTATCCACGGACCAGTTCTCTGCGGCGATAGCCCCGGAGGCAGGCACGTACAGGCTGAGGAAGGTCCTCAATAAGCAGTTGAGCGATGAGCACATCATGAGCGCGGTCGATGCCTTTAACAGGCTCAATGTGAATACCGTGAAGCTGTATTTCCTGATAGGCATACCCACGGAGACCGACGAGGACGTATCCGCCATAGCGGCCCTGGCACTGCTGGTAAAAAAGCGGCTGAGGTCCGGGAAAGGCAGGGTCGGAGTAAGCATTAATCCGCTCATACCAAAGCCCTTCACGCCGTTCCAGTGGTCCGGCGTCATAAGGCCCGACGAGGCCAGGGACAGGCTGGATATCGTAAAAGGGCTGTTGAAGGGCAGCGGCATAAAGGTCGAATGGGAGAAACACTACCTGCTGCAGGCGATCCTTTCCCGCGGGGACAGACGTCTCTCTGACTTTCTTGTGTACATGTCGGATACAGTCAGGCCGGTAGGCCGTGCTTTACGGGAGAGCGGCGTGGACGTCGGCTCCTATGCGTTCAGGAGGTACGATCAGGGCGATGCGCTGCCCTGGGACTTTTTGGATTACGGCTTCGATAAAGCATTCCTTTACAGGGAGTACAGGCTTGGCCTTGAGGGGGTTGTGACGCCGGCATGCAGGCCCGATGCGTGCACCATGTGCGGTGTGTGCGTCGTATGACCCCGCTGCAGCAGTTCATACGGGACACTATCGAGCAGGGCGGTCCCATAACGTTTGAGCGGTTTATGGAGCTATGCCTGTACCATCCGTCTCTTGGGTATTACACGTCCGGCAGACAGAGGATAGGGGCCCGCGGCGACTATTATACCGCGCCGTACGCATCGTCGATCTTGAGCATGGTCCTTACGGAGCAGATCGCGCAATTCTTCGATCTGCTCGGAAGGCCGGCGCCCTTTCATATCGTGGAGGTCGGGGCAGGCTCCGGCAGGATGGCGGACGACATCCTGGAGTCCATGCTCAGATGGCACGGGGATGTGTATGACGCTGCACGGTATGTCATCGTGGAGAAGCAAGAGGGCATTACCGTCGGACACCCCGGGAAGATCGAGGTGCGCGGCGACCTCTCGGGGATCGAGCCGTTCACAGGCTGCATCATATCGAACGAGCTCTTCGATGCGCTGCCCGTGCACCTCGTCGTGATGGGGCGCGGGCTTTACGAGGTCTATGTCGCCTTTCGGGGCGGGCGCTTCGAGGAGGTGCTGATGCCCGCGGGCGACGAACTCGCCGGGCACCTCGATTCGATCGGCGTGAGGCTTTCCGAAGGCGTACGCACGGAGGTCAATCTGGGGGCGAGGCGCCTTATCGGGGCGATGGCGTCCTCCGTGCGCCACGGGTACGTCCTTACCATAGACTATGGCTATACCAGCGAGGAGTATTACTCTCCCTCCAGGACCAGCGGCACGCTCGTGTGCTATCACGGCCATAGAGTGGATGACGACCCGTATGAGCTCGCGGGGGAGAAAGACATAACGAGCCATGTCGACTTTACGAGCCTTGCAAAGTGGGGAAGGGAGTTCGCGCTGGATACCGTAGGCTACGTCAGACAGAGGGACTTTGTCCTCTCGCTCGGGTACGACGATCTCCTCATGAGGATAAAGAAGATCGTGGGCGATCCCGTGGACTACTACAGGCTGACGTCGGCATCGAAGTTCTTGGTCATGCCGGAGGCGATGGGAGACGTATTCAAGGTGCTGCTCCAGTACAGGGGCGACGGGCAGCCGCCCGTGCCCGCGGGGTTTGCCCGCAGGAGCAGTGTCCTGTAGACGGATGCGGAACATTCGATTCCTCCTCTTGACAAATACTTTGTCATGTCGTAAAAGGTAGCCGATACTGGAAACCTACTCCTGACTTATGTGACCTCTGGATGCAGAACTGGAGGGGCGATTCACGAATCGCCCCGATGAAAGGTTGGATTTAATCCCCGGTAACGGGGTTTTAACTATAAACAGTTTGGAAAGGAGGTTCTATGAAGACGGTAAAAGGCGTGTGTGTCACACACACACACACGAGTGTTGTGTGCAGTCTTAGGGATAGTCGTTAGTCTATTGTTTTTCAATGTCTCATACGCAGATAGTCCGAACCCATCCGCAGCATCTTCATTCGATTCATTCAATAAGCAGAACGGCAATAACTGGACATCCCAGTGGAACAATCAAACAGGCTACAGTCAGGGCGTCATCACATGGGGCAAGGGGTATCAAGGGAGAGGAAACCTCCCTGCTTCAACGCCACATCTGTTTTATCCGACGATTGCAAACCAGGGCGTGTGTGTGAAGCCTACCAGCCCGACACTGTCTCCCGCATTCATAGAAAGTCAGAAGCTGTCTATCCTGGG
>JAMCVD010000124.1 GCA_023381995.1 Deltaproteobacteria bacterium | reverse complement strand
TCTCTTTCTTTCTGTTCATCATCAGTCCGATCGTAATAAACTGTACACTGGACACCAGCGAAAGGGAGGCGAAATAGTATAACGAGTATGCGGTCAACAGTATGCCGAACATGAGCGGTATTTTCGGCCCCACTTTGTCGACGAGCTTTCCCGCCAGAGGCATACCGAGGGTGACCATGATGGCCTGTGGTATCATAAGAATACCCGTCATGGTTGCGGAATATCCGAGAAGGTTCTGGAAATACAAAGGCATGAGAAAAACGGTGCCGAACAGTGCGATGGATCTCATGATGCCCAGTATGTTGAGGAGAACAAAGTTGTAATTCTTGAATATCGCAAGATCGATGATCGGTTTTTGGACGACCGTCTCGGTGATGATGAACAGAAAGAAAGAGAAGTAAGACGTTGCGAACAGATTGAGTATGTAACCGGAGGTCCATCCCTTTTCTTCGCCCTTGGTAAGGGCTACCAGCAAGGTGCCGAGGAACAGGCCGAAGGTTATGAACCCTATATAGTCAAAGCTCTTTAAAACATTGATGTCGCCTTTGGCGGGCTTGAGGATGCTCAGGCCCCAGAAGAACGCAATCACGCCTATGGGAATATTGATATAGAACAGTGCGTGCCAGCTTACGTGGTCGAGCAGATAACCCCCGAGTGTGGGACCTATCGCGGGTGCAGCGGTGATGCCAGCGCCCCAAATACCGAGTGCAAGTCCCCGCTCTTCCCGGGGAAATACCTCCGAGATCATGGTCATGCCTGTGGGCATGATGTCTCCGGCACCGATCGCCTGGATCAATCTGAACACGATGAGTGAATCGAGGCTCCATGAAAGGCTGCACAAAAACGAGCCGGCAACGAAAAACGCAAGTTCCAGCAGGAATGCGACCTTAAGACCGACCAGATTTCTCAGCCATACTGCCAGCGGCATCAGTATGGCGAACGCGAGCATGTATGCCGTGACAATCCATTCGACCTCTTCGGTGTTTGCTCCGAACGCGACCATGAAGTGGGGCAGGGCTACGTTGACGATGGAATTATCCAGCACCCCCATAAAGCTGCCGATCATGACGATCGCGAGGACCCACCACTTGTAGGATGAATTGTCTCCCCTGGTATCTACGGCGTCACTTACAGCCATGAAAACTTTCTTGTATGGATCTTCACTTCGACGGACATGCCGGGCCTCAAGGTATAGCCCTGAGGATCGATGGCAATCTTGACCGGTACGCGCTGAACGATCTTGATAAACGTGCCGGAAGGATTTTCCGACGGTATGACAGAGTAGGCACCGATGGTCTCGGCCTGCACGTGGATGACTGTCCCGGTAAAGGTAATTCCCGGATAGGTGTCCACATAGATGTCCACCTTTTGTCCCGGCTTGACAGGTCCGACATGTGTTTCTTTGATATTCGCTTCTATCCAGATATCTTTCAGGTCGACAAGGCCGAAAATCGGTTCACCGGGGGACATATTCTGGCCTATATTCGCATACCGTTGTGCGACTCTTCCGGAAATAGGGCTTTTCAGCTCGATACCTTCAAGCCTGTTCTGTGTGGCATCGAGGATATTTTTTGCAAATGCGAGCGTGATCTGTGCAGACTCATACTGCGACTTCGTTACCTCATACCGTGTTTTGGCATCGAGGAGGTTTTGTTCGCTCGTGCCGCCTCTTTTATAGACACGCTCCAGGCGCGCCTCGTTCTGTCTGGCATCCACCAGTTCCGATTGAAGGACATCGACGTTGTTCTTGGCCCTCTGGTACTGTATGAGTGCCTCCGCACGGGCCGATTTCAGGTCTTTATCCGTGATGATATTGGAAAGTGTTACGACGGCGAGTGTTTCTCCCTTGGTGACCGTGTCCCCTTCATCCGCGTTCAGCTGGGTGATGTAGGTCGGCAACGGGGAACTCAGCAGTATCAGGTGCGCATCGACCTGTGCGTCTTCGGTATAAGCAAAGTTATTCCAGTATCTCCACCATATGAGGCCGAATATGATGCCTGCGATTATCAATAAGCCGGGGACATACACCCTTGGCTGGCTTAACATTTTCTTTTTGCTTTTCGGTTTGTGTGTTTTTTCCGTTTCTTCCATGTTTTCTCCCTTTCCTGTTACTCGTCTGTCAAATCTTCACGCAGTCTTCTTTAGGGATTCCTGCAATTCGCGAATCCGAAATGAAGTTTCGCTTTTTTTGTATTGTTTAATAAGAGGCTGTTCCCATGATCCTTTCTAACTCGGCAAGAGCAAGAAGATAATTGTACTTCGCCTTTATATAGTTCATCTGTGCTTCTTTCAGCCCGAGGTTTGCATTGAGCACATCAAGATTTGTTGCCAGACCTATTCTGTTCCTGGGCAATACTTTCAGCCTTCTCGGCCGTGTTTAATGCCTCCTGCGCCGCGGTAATTTCGTTCTTGGCGACGGCTGCATTGGAATATGCCGCTTCTGTCGATATCTTTATGTTGTCCATTGTTTCGGATTTGAGAAATACCACCTTATAATAATTCGAGGACGCCTCTTTAAACCGGCCGACATCCGTACCGCCGTTGAACAGCGGTATGGACAAGACGAGCTCTGCCTGATAGATGTCCTGCCACGTACCGGTAAATTCGTTGGAAAGCCAGTTGTAGTTGCCCGCGAGGGCGAGTGTCGGCGAGAACCTTCCTAAAGACAACTTTTTATAGTCGCTCAATGCGGAGAGTTGTTTGTTTATTATTTTGATCTGGTAGTTGTTCTCCTTTGCCCGGTCCTCATAGTACCCAAGATCTTTGGAGAATTCCGGTAAGACGACATCGGGATTTGCACACACGTCGCCGGTAAACTCGACGCCGAGGATATTCTTCAATGCCAGCCCGGCTATTTTTACGTTGTTCTGTGCACCGATGAATTGGGGCTGAAGATTGGACAGGCTGACACTCGCATTCAACATGTCGAGCTCCGACGCCTCACCGGCGCTGTACCGGTCCTTGGTGACCCTGTAATGCTCAGAAGCAAGATCGATGGAATGTTTCAGCACATCCACGGATTCGGATGCAAGGAGCAGGTTGTAGTAAGCTTTTTTGACCTGATAGACAACTTCCTGTTTTTCCGCTTGTTCCTGTTCTTCGGCAGATTCGTACATCTTTTTTGCCGCCGCATAGTTGTGATAGAGCATACCTCCCGCGAACAATGTCCATGTACCGTTGAATCCCGCGTTATACTCGAACGTGGTGTCAATGCGAGCGCTTAATGCACTGGGCGGAAAGTTCGGACCGAACGAACCGGCGGGTATCGGTATCAAAGGTACCTGGTGCGTAAACGTATAGACCCCTGCGGCCGAGATGTCCGGCAGAAAACCACCCCGTGCCTGTACAACCCGTGCCCATGCGGCGTCTTTTTCCTGCTGAGACTGTTTTATCGTTTTATTGTTGCCGATAGCGAGTCTGAGCGCCTCATCGAGGTTCAAGGTCTCGCACGCCTGCGTTCTTATCGGTAACCCCGCTGCGAGCAGCAATAAAGCGAACGATAGAATTTTTGTTTTCATGTGTCTCCTCATTTCACGTTTAATATGCCGGATGATAAGATACTTATTATGTTTTCTGCAACAAGAGCAGAAGCGATAGGTTCTTTCTTCATGGCACCCATGTGGATTATGTGCTGAATCGCACCGAAGATCATCGAGCTCAGAATAGCGGTATTTACGCCGTCCTTTATCCCGCCCGTCTGTTTCCCTTGCTCCATCAATTTGATTATTTCATCGTATTTCTCCGTGAATTCACTGGTGAGGCGGTTCTTCAACTTTCTTGCAAACGT
>JAMCVD010000069.1 GCA_023381995.1 Deltaproteobacteria bacterium | reverse complement strand
CTTTATCACTATCTTTACGGGCTTTGGAGGAGGTGGGGGAGGAGCGGCAAACTCGAACTCTATCCTCAGTGCGCCTGCTATAAGGCTGCCCTTCGTATCTTCTGGTATGTATATCTTTAACGCCTTCTTGCTGTTGGCAGGGTTATAAAATCTGCCGAGGTCCTTTATCTCGAGGCACCACGCCGGGGTAGAAATGGTCCCGTTGATCCACAGCGGTATCTCGATATAGAAATTACGGCCCTCTCTCGTACAGAGACGATACGATCGCGGCACCTGCTTCGACTTGAGCACCACATCGTTATTCTCCGATCTTCCTATGGTAATCGATTTATTCGTGAGGTAGATAACGTCGGGCCGCTCCTCACCTTTATAAATTACAAATCTCGGTACTAATGCAGGCATTTTTTTGTCAGGCATATACTCCCTTTATTCAGTCTCTTCTGCCCTGCTAAGAGGTCTTCTGTAATACTTCCAGATTTATGGTGTTATAGCCGGCCTGTCCTGCCGTATACATGATCTTTTCGAGGAGCCTGAACGGGATTGACCTGTCGGCCTGAATCATCATCTCGCCTTTAAATGGATTGGCCCCGTTGCTCAGCTTCTCAATCTGCAGTCCTTTGTCCGCCTCTTTCTTAAGAGAGGCTGAAAGATCCGTCAGCATCAGGTTTTGAGATGTCATGTCCGACTGGTTTATCGCCTCTACTTCTTTTCCCTCAACGAGTATGTATTTCGTTGTTACGGCCACTGTTAAGACGGCCTGTGGCTGCAGTCTGGAGGTCGATGTGGGCAATCTGAGGTTTTTCGCCACATTGCCTACATACCCGGTGGCGGAATAGCTTTTCAGCAGGAACACCACGAGTATCGTGAACATATCTATCATCGGTGTCAGGTTCAGGCTGATAGCCGTATGTTTCTTCTCTCTTGTCCTTTTATGCATAAGCTCTATTTTACAACCTCCCCTATCGAGATATCGGGAAACAGGGCCACTGCTTTCTTCTGTCCGTTCTCCGTGACCGTAGCTTCCCTTACCGTGTCCATGACGTGTATCAGGATGTCGTATTTTATATCGGGCTCCGAGAGCAGAATGACGTCCGTCGTATCCGGATACACCTTTTTTATCTCCAGGAGCTTCTGCGACAGCGCTTCGTAGTCATAGCCGCCGTTCTTGAGCGGTATCTCCGGCAGTACGGCCCCGGAGCCGCCTATCGTAAACCCCGTGTGCTGGATCGCGACGGTAAGGGTGATACTCGGCTTCTGTTCCTGTTGCTGTTCAGGGGTCACGACCGGTGCGCTCGCAGACGGCAGGTTTATATCGAGTATGGCCGCAGGCGCCACGACAATCGTGGCTATCAGAAAGACTATCAGAGTCACAAGAAAGTCTATATACGGCGTCAGGTTGAGCTTCAGCTCTTCCCTTTCTATATGACTTCGCCCGGAAGGCTTCTGTATCACTTATCTCTCCTGAGATGCGTGACGAGGTTCAGGAACTTTATGGACAGCTCGTCTATCTCGTCTATGATGGACGACTGTCGTGTAAACAGGTATGCGTGGGACATCATGAAGATGATCGCCATGAACAGTCCGAACGCCGTGTTGTTCATCGCCATCGATATACCGTACGCGAGCAGGGACGCCTTCTGCGCTGGGTCAGCCTGTGCGACCGCGGCAAACGCCTTGATAAGACCCGTTATCGTCCCCAGCAGCCCGAACAGGGTGGAGACGTTCGCGAGCATCGCGAGGTAGTGCGTCCTCTTCTCCACTATCGGTATGATCTCGAGCATCGATTCGTCCATGGCATTCTGAATGTTCTTATCACTCTCGTGGAATCTATCTATGGCAACGGAGAATATCCTCGCAACAGGTGCCTTCGTCGAGTTGCACAGCATCTTCGCCTCGTTGATCTTGCCTTCCGTCACATACCGCTTGACCTTGTCCCAGAAAGCCTTCCCGTTAAGGTTCCACAGAAATACGAGTATGATAAACCTCTCTATCACTATCGACAGACCCATGACAGCCACAATCAGTATGGCGTACATAAACGGCCCGCCTTCTTTAAAGAAATCTATCAGAAAGTTTAGTGGTCCGCCCATTTTTCCTCCTCTTTCTTAAAAGTTTTGTCTTCCATTGTCTTGAATATCTTCCTCGAAAAGTCCTTCGAATCCTCATCGAGGGGGGTGGTCTCGTATATCTGGGCAGAGGACTTGTGGATTATGTACATGGCCTGCGGCTTCGGCAGCCTCCCCCTTACGAGAAAGCCCGAAAGCTTCACCCTCTCCTTCAGCGATGCGTTCTCCTCTTTTTTCTTCTTTGCACGACCTGCTCCCATGGACACACCGGCCCCTATAACGACGATCAAACCTATCATAAGTGCGATTTTAAGCAAGGACTTCATTTGCTCGTGCCTTTCCTGCCGGGGGGGGACGTCGTCCCCGTGATACGTGCGGCCGGCGGCTTCGCAACGGTGGTCCCCGATTCCGGGGACGAGGTCGTAGCGGTGAACACTATAGGCGCAGAGGGCTTGGGCCCGGCGATACGTGCGGCCGGCGGCTTCGCAACGGTGGTCCCCGATACAGGGGACGAGGTCGTAGCGGTGAACACCACCGGCGCAGGCGGGGCAGCACCGGCAGCACTCGACTCAGCGAGCCTGAGGTTCATTATCCGCCTGTCTATCTGCATCTTCTGTTTGTCGTCCTGCGGCAACAACGACTCGTATTTCTCGAGATAATTGATCGCATCCGGATAGTTATGCATATATCCCTGCTCGAGTACCGAGAGGTCATAGTATGCATCCTTGAATGTCTGGTCTATCATGATAGCCTTTCGGTAGCAGAACAGCGCATCCTTATAATCGCCTGAGAACCTGTACGCGACGCCGAGGTTGAGATAGCAGTATGTGCAGTCCGGGTTCTTCAGGATCGCCCTGCTGAAAAACCTTATGGCGTCCTGGTAATCCCCGATGTCGGAGTAAACGATGCCGATATTGTTCAGTATGACCGGGTCGTCCGGCTGCAGCGCACTCGCCTTCGAGAACGACTCGATTGCCAGGTCCTTCCTTCCAAGCTTGTAGTAGACCGTACCAAGCTTGTTGTAGACGTACGGATCGGCAGGGTACCTGCTCTCCAGTTCCTTCAGGATCGACAACGACAGCTCGGTGAGTCCGGTCGAAAGGTATGCGTCGGAGATGTCCTCGAGTATGTCCTTGTGGCTGAAATACTCCTCTTTCAGCCCCTGGATGAGCTGTATGGTCTTATCGGACTTGCCTGCAACCTGATAAGCCCGCGCAAGCGCCATGATGATATAAGAATTGCCGTCGGTGGCCTTCATCCCCGTCTCGCCGTAATCGATAGCGGCGTTCACGTCGCCTTTTTCCGTAAGCCACTGTATAAGATCGATGTACGCTATGGTAAGCTTGCCGTTACGCCGTACCTCCTGTTCCAGCATACGTATCGCCTCGTCCGTCTTCCCGGACCTGTAGAGATTCTCCGCCCTGTGCACTGTATTGAACGCGCCGAGCCTGCCGTTCATGTCCGAAAGGCCGGACATCGGCACAAAGAGCAACACAGCCACCAATGCTATACAACGCTTTATCATCAGTCCGTTCCCGCGCTGAACGTTTTTACATCATAACCATCTTCTGTCTCGAAAAACAACAAGAACGGCCCTCGATAGCTCTTCGTCAAAGCGCTGTACCCCTTACCTGTCAGGCTGAGCTTCTCTGTGGAAGCGGGAAGCAGAGGGATCCGCAGGACGTTCTTCTCCCGCGGAGGGTACGACAGGCTCTCCACCGGATCGAGCCTCTCGAGGCCGTCCTTCGCCATCTCCACATACTTGCTCTCTATGCCGAGCTGATAGGCCTTATCGAGCGTCTTTTTATATATGCTGATGGCGTTGTCCTTGACGGTCCCGACCTTCTCGGCCAGCATGGACTCGTAAAGGCTCTCTTCTTCGTCGCTCAGTCCCCTCGGTACCGGGGAATTTATTACATCGGTGTAAAACTGCTCATAGGCATTTGCGTCCAGATACAATGACGAGATGGCGTACTCGGGAGCCCCGAGCCCGACGATGTCTGTCAGCTTGCCGTTCAGCTTCGCAAGCATGCTGGTCTTCTCGTTGAAGACCTTCTGCAGCGTGGCGGTAGACTTGAATTTTATATCGCTGTAAAGCTTGAAATACTGCTCCGCAAAGAAGAACTGGGCACCCGCATAATAGTACACATAGGGCTGACTCTCGCTCTTGTTCATCTGCGAGAACAGGGTTATTACCCTGCCGTAGAGCTTTCCCGACTTTTTCAGAGAGCTGTCCTCCCACAGCTTCGCTGCCTTAAAGCACGCCTGGACGGACAATCCAGCGTCCTGCGGTTTATCGCACAATTTCTGATAGAGCTTTAAGGCCTTATCGGTCTCGCCGGCCTTAAAGTAGTCCTCCGCGGTATACATGGAGAACTGGGGCCTCTCCTTCTCTGAGGCATACTGCCCCTCATAGTCCTCGTAATACCTCGCAGCGCTGCCGTAATCGCCTATCTTCTCCTTCAGCACCGCAAGATTATAGGTCGCGTCCTTTGCCTGAGGGCTGCTGGAATATCTGTCAACGATGGACGTGTACATGTCCATTGCCCTGTCGAACCTGAGGTCCTTTTCATAGGAAAGACCGAGTTCCAGTATGGCCGACGGAATAAGGCCCGAAGACGGATAATTTTTTATCAGGTCTTCGAATGCGCCTCTTGCCTGCTTGACACTGCCCATCTTGTTCAGCACGACACCCATATTGTAGATCGCCTTGTCCCTTGTTATCGAAGTATCGGTCTGCTCCGGAGATATGGAGGCGATCGCCTTGTTGTAGTACGTATAGGACTGCTCCCAATCCCCCTTATCGAATGCGGCCTTTGCCTTGATGAACCACAGCTTTCCGAGTACATCCTTTATATATGCCATTGCGCCTGGATTGTCTGAAAGGACATTATACTTCAATATTTGTACACCCCATCGCTCCAGCCCCGACTGGTCTTTCCGTTCTCCGTACGCCGTTACTATATATCTGAGGACGTCCTGCGTCAGATCGCTGCTGCGGTAGGTAAGCAGAAGCTTCTGGAAGGTTTTTATGGCGTCCGCATAATGCTTCGCCTTGTACAGCGTTTCGCCCGCCTTGTACAGCACCTTCGGCGCATCGCCCGCCTCCGGATACAGCGACGCGTAGACATCGCACGCCTCCACGAATTCCTTCAGCTTCTCATCGTAGGGGGTCGTATCCGCGGTCTCCTTCAGGGCCTCTTCATACGACTTGACCATGTTGAAGGCAGCGTCGTTCCGGTATTTCTTATCCACATACATGGACGTCAGGGCCACCTTTTTATAGAACTCGCCCGCGGCCCTGAATTCATTCAGCTTGTACGCCATGAGTGCATAAAAGAAGTGCACAAGGGGGATCTCCTTATCATCCGGAAAGTCCTTCATGTATCTGAGGAGCACCTTCTGTGCCTCCCTGTACTGCTCCGGCGAAGGCGGCCTGCCTTTTTGCCGGGATATGCCTATCAGATCGGTAACGAGCGACAGGGTCGCCTTTTTGAGGATATCGACGGCGTGCCCTTTTGCCTCCGGGTCCTTTATCGAGCCCATAAACGGAGAGTCTATGCCGTAGTCTTTCGTGATGATCAGCCGTACATCGTTCGCATTGCCGAATTTGCCGATCCTTTCGTACAGTACCATCTCGTTATAGAGGGCCTCGATTGCGTCGACCGTGCCCGGCAGCTTCTGGATTATGTTGTTGTACGCCTGGATGGCAAAGTTATAGAGGTTCAGCTTTTCGTACACGCCCCCGACCTTCTGTGTGATAAAGGCATAATACCTGCCCCATTTTACTCTATTGAGGAATGCGTCCGTATCGGACGGCGTCCTATTTTCTCCGAGAATAAGGCTTATGTACTCGAGCGCCTCGGCCCTCATGGACTCCCGCTTCTGTGTACTCCCCGCCCTGTCCGACCTGTCGACAACATCCACGAAGTCCGCGAGGGACTGATCGTACTTGTCTTCTCTGAAGAACGTCCATGCTTCTTTGTACAGGGCCATATCGTAGAACATGCTGTCCTTATACTGCAGTACCTTTGCATAGGCGTCCTCCGCATACGACAGCCAGTTGTTGTTAAAATAATATTCCCCCAGCCTGAACCATACCTCCGGAATAAACTGGGAGGCAGGAAATTTCTTGGTTATGTCGATATAGTTGTCCGCCGCCTGCTTTTCATCGCCCTGCTCGCCGTAGCAATAACCTCTGAGATAGTAGGCGAGATCCGCGTACTTGTTGTCCGGATAGCGCTCTATGAACCACGTGTACATGTCGATGGATTTCTTATAACTGATGCGCGGCGGTGGTCCGGGGTTCCTGCCCATGTCGAGCTCGTGCTCGTACTCCTTCATGCCCTGCATAAACGCCTGGTTCGTCTGTTCATAATACAGCTCTGCGAGCCTCAGCATCACCTCCGGTATCAAGGGAGATGTAGGATAGCTTTTCAGGACGTGTTCCAGCCCGGTTATCTCGTCGTTCCTTTTCTCTATCTCTGTCTCCAACAGCGTGCTCGTTGCCCTTGTCAGGCTCTCCTTCGCAGATTGTACGGCCGTCTCTTCGCTCTCAAGGATCAAGGCGTTCACACGCCTGTTCATCTGCTCCAACTGCATGGTCGTATACTGGATATCGATCCTCGTGTCTATGTCCTTGCGCGCATCGCCCAGCATGTCCGCTCGAAGGGAAGACACAGCGGCCGCACAAAGAACAATCATGAGTCCTGGTACGATCCGGCTACTTCTCATTCTGGATCTGCTCTCCCATCGCCTTCAGGCCCTTCAAACGGTCCTTCAGCGCCTGCAGGTACTCGTTCAAGCGGCCCTGGTCTCCGCGCCTTACCTCTATGGTCGTGGTCGTCGGTATTGTCCCCACAATCTTTTCCTCCTGCATCCTCACCCCGTGGTACCTTTTCGTTATGCTGTTCACCTCTTTTTCGCTCTCGGAATATTCCCTGTTTATCCGTTCCGTGTATGCTTCCTTGCTGAGCATCCTTGTATCGATAAAAGCGACCTCCGCCTGCGATGCCAGGATAGTGAGGGACTCCGCAATGTCCGTATACATGTCCTTCACCGTCCTATTGCTTGCGGAGCTGAACCATGACTCCGCGACGCTATGGTACGACGCATCCATGTCTTTCGTTTCCCTCGACGCGTCAGCATACTTGTTTTCGATCAGGTCGTTTAGGGTCGTGTTAATGCCGGCGAGGAGCGCCCTCTCGCTCGAGATGGTGCTCAGGATCCGCTCGCTGGTATCACCGATATAATTATTGCGGGAAGCCATGCTTTGCTGGACGTCGAGCGACAATGCCCTCACCTCGTTCAAACCTTTTTCCAGCGCCATCGCACCTTCGTAAGGGTCATAGACATAGAAGGGCCTGCCCTGCTTTTTCTCCCATCCGGCCGGCCTCAGGCTGTTGAGGTCCGTAAATGAAAGGGTGACGTAGTATCTCATGAGCATCTCCCTGGCCAGAGAGGCGTCCTTGAAAGCGCTCAGGAGGGACAGCTTGTTCTCCGCATCGCCGAAATGGCGGGCCAGTATGAGCCTCAGCAGGGAGTCCCTGTCGTCCGCTATGGCCATCGAATAGCCCCTCAGGGATTTCTCGTTTAAAAATATGTCCTGTCCGAGCGCGGACTCCGAGTCTTCCATGTACGCACCCATCCCCTTCAGCCCACCGTAAATCATCATGGCCTTTGCATACACCCCCAGCATCCTGGTGTAGACCGGGGTCTGCATGATGTACGCCCCGATCTCCCTCGCCACCCAGTTCCGGCTTCTTGCAAGCTGTGCCGGGGGGGGGACGGACTTCAGGATATCGACGGCCCGATTGTACTGCCGTATCGTCTCAGAGAAATAGTCCGTTGCGGTATCATACTGCTTCAGCTCTGTGATGACGTACCCCTTCTGCAGCATCGCTTTCAGCTTCAGCAGGCTCGGCGTTCGAAGGGATATGAGTCTATTGGCAATGTCCAGGGCCCCCTGAAAATCGTTTATCTTCTGCGCCGCCCAGAAGGCCTCATACAGTGCATCGACATAGTAAGACGATGTCTGCGGTATCTGCAGGTACAGCGACATGGCGTTTCGGAAGTCCCCCTTATCATAGTACATCCTTGCAAGCGACAGCCTGGAAAGCACATAGATCTTGCTCCCGGCGGCTATCGCCTTATCGCCCACCAGCTCCGAGAAGATCGCTTCCGCAGAAGCGGCGTCGCCCTGCTTCAGCAGTGCAACGGCCCTGAGATAGGCGGCGTCCGAAACCAGCGACGGGTCTCTGGCGACCTTCTTAAGAAACGTCGTGGCGCTCGCCGGGTAGCCGGCGAGGGACAGGAACCAGCCTGCTGAAAAGTTGAACTCGTCGTCATCCACGTCTCCCATCCTCGCTATGCCATAGCCTATGGCCGACGCCAGTCCGCTGTCACGGTCCTGAGAAAAATATTTTATCCCCTTCAGGACCGACGACCTGAGCAGCGTCCTATCGGTCGTGCTACGTATAACGGGTATGAGGTAATGCACCGCGTTCTCTCTATCGCCGGTACTGGCAAAATCCTGCGACAGGACGTAGAGGATGCTGTCCTTGTTCTCCATTCTCTCGAAGTCCGGCGAAGACACCACCGCGGTAAGGTAGATCAGGCCGTCCTCATAATTCCCGGAATTGGAAAGTATCAGTCCGTTGTTCAACAATACATCGACAGGACTCACGGCAACCTTCATGTTATTGTAATAGATGACAGAGGGATATTTTTTATCCGCACGCGAGCCGGCTGCACAAAGCAGCACGGACGCTGCTGCTATCAAAGCAATGCCTGGACGTCCCCCGAGCATGGGGCCCTCACTTTACTCCTGAAGGCGCCCTGAAAGACTGCTCGAACTTTATGTTTGGCCTCTCCGGAATGTCTCCCTTGCCGGTATCGATACACACGAGATCGAGGTGCGTCATCATGTCGGGCCTGGCATCGAGGACGCCCGACGCGGTAAAATTATAGTCTTTCCCGGTCCCGATGCCGAACAGGCCCGATGTCTTCAAGAGCATGTACACCTCGATATTGTGCTTGCCCGGCACCAGTGCGCCGTTGAACAGGACGTCCTTCGCATTGGACAGGGAACCCGTGTGAGGTACGGACAGCTTGAACCCGTCCACATAGACCGAGACCTTCTCCGGGACCAGATCGTTGTGTGGAAAGGAGGTATCCAGGGTGATCTGGACAGGCGCACCCTGTGATAGGGAGTAAACTATGCCCTCGCCGAACAGCAGCAGCCTGCCCTTCATGGCCAGCATCTGCCTGTTGAGCTCGCTCAGGGAGGCATCGATGTCCCCCACTTTGTTTTCATTGTAATAACTCGTAAACCTGTCGTCGCTGAGCAGGCTCTTCCTCTTGCCGTTGTCGGCAAGGGTACCCTTCACGCTGAGCAGAGACAGGGAAACAAGCACCGCGGTCAACAATGTACCTTTTCTCATAAGTCCTTCCTTCCATTCTTTGATTTCATGTTATTTGACAGTTTTCAGCACGAACTCAAGCACGGTCTTCATACCTTCCGTTATTATCACCTTCGATATGACAGGCGCGTATCCCTGGGCAGTGATCGTGATATAATATTCGCCTGGCTTTAGATTCGTCGAGAAATAGCCTGTCGAAGGGTCCGTTACTATGTCCGCAAGGTCCCACCTGTCGAACTTGATCGTTGCGAGCAGCGGCTTGTCATCCTCATTGACTACCTTACCGATAAAACTGCCGAAAGAATAGGCCCTGTGCAAATAAAAATCCTGCGTTATCTCTTGATCGGGAAGAATGAGCCTTGTCCGCTCGACGCTCTCGTACCCTTCTTTACTCGCCTCGATCGTGACGGGACCAACGGTGAGGAGGCATGATTTATACGTACCCGTGGTAATACCCGTGAGGACATCGGAGCAGTGTGAGGAGCCCTTTACGGAGATGACCGCATGCGGCAGTATCTCCTTTGTCTCGGCATCATAAACAGTGCCTACCACATGTCCGTACGGCAATGACTCTTTCGGTATAAGGAGCTGCAGATTGTTCGATACGCTCTTTACCCGGTAGATTGCCTTCATAAACGAGGGCTTGAAAATGAATGCAAAAGACAGATACATGTTCCAGAGCGGGACCATGTCGATGCGGTGTCCCATGATGTCCTGCGGCGAGCTCAGCCCCACGTCGACGGCGGCATCAATCGTCAGCGGCTTGAGCGGCTGTATCCGTATGCCCGGGGTGAGCTTCTGGGGGCTCGTGGCAAAGCTTTCCGTGAGTATCTTGCTGAGGTCGTACTCCAAGAATGGCGTCAGGAACGTCCCCTTTATCGGGAACAGCATGTCGAAATCGAACAGTATCTGATCCGCTGGGAGGATCCCGAGCGTATTCTTGATGTCCGGTGATACCAGGTATCCAAGGGACAAAAGCTGCCTCGAATTGTCCAGGTGGTATCCGATATTCATATTGACCATCATCGGCAGCTTTGATCCGCTCCTCGCGTCATATCCCAGAAGCAGGAGCCCGTACCCCCCGATCGCCGAGCCGTAGTAAAAAATATCCTGCAGCGGTGTCATCATCTGTAGGCTGCCGAGGACACCTATGCTCAGAATGGGGCTGATATTATAGGAATACTTGAGCCCTGCCCTGAAATCGCCTATCGCCTGGATGAGGCTGTGGACGTGATACTGGGTATAATACTGCGACGAGCTCGATCCTATCATGCCCGCGAAGCCTTCGAGCCCCTGGGTTATGCCGCCCGTCACAAACCCGAAATTACTGATGTTCTGGACGCCGTTCGAGCTCGAAAGAGACATGTCGCCGGAATCATAATAGTTCACTCCTCCGATGATACTGAAGCTGCCGGGCTCCAGGGAGTACGGTAGGTTGAGCCGCAGCAGCCCGGTACCTCCATTTGCAGAAGGGGCGTCCAATATAAGCTGATCGTTTCCGTAAAGGGATACAGGCACTGCCCACACAAGCACCACCACAACGACATATTGAAGGCATCTGTTTAGCTTCATGATTATAGAGAATTAGTATATTGAACAGTTGTACGTTTGTCAAACTAAAAATTCTACGGCAAAGGCCGTCATGCGGTGCGCAGCCTGTCTATGACGTCGAGCAGGCGCGTGCCGAACTGCTCCTTGTCAGCACTGTTGCCTTTGTTGAGGTAGGCGGAAGGTTTTGTAATGTTCATTATCCTTTTAAAGTTCTCATCGCACTTGATGACGGAAAAAAAGACAATCGGTATCTTCTGGGTCAGTTTCAATCCCGTCTCGATGGCCCTCACGGTCCTTGCGGCGTCAATGCCGTTTATGATCGGCATGTTGACGTCGAGGATGATCAGGTCCACCGGGGCCTTGTTCTTCAGGAGATCGCTCAACTGGGACAGGAAGACCCTGCCGTTCTCGCTCTCCACGATGTCCCTGACAATACCGCTGTTCGCGAATATCTCTGCAACCTGCTTCCTTACTATGGAAGAGTCGTCGGATATGAGGAGGCGGTCCATAATCTTTTTTTTGAATTCCTTGTTTGAGAGGTCGAGGCCGCACTGTGTACAATGTATCCTCTCCTCGCCGCTGGTAATCATAACAAACGGATCGACCATCTCCCCGCAGCTTGGACAAAAGATCTTCAAAACTCGCTCTGCCATAGATTACTGGAACAGGTCTTTTACCTTGTCGAATATGCCTTTCGATGCGTTCTTGTTTTCGTGCAGGGAGATCTCATCGAACTCCTTCAGGAGCTGCCTCTGCCTTTCCGTTACATGCTTCGGCACCTCTATATGCACCCGTACGATCTGATCTCCTTTCCTTCTATCGTATGGGCTGATAACACCTTTATGCTTCAGGACGAATTCTTTGCCGGAGTCGGTGCCGGACGGCAGGTTCAGCTCTTCCTCGCCGTACAGTGTCGGCACCTTTATCGTATCGCCGAGCACCGCCTGTGTATATGTTATAAACATATCGACGATGACGTTCTGATCGTCCCTCTTGAACACGGGGTGCTCTTTGACCTTTATGATGACGTGGAGGTCCCCCGGCTGCCCGCCGTTGTGCCCTGCACTGCCCTTGCCCTGAATCCTCAATACGCTGTCGTTGTCCACCCCGGGAGGGACATGGATGCTTATGTTCTCCTCCCGCAGCACCCGGCCCGTTCCGTTGCAGTCCCTGCACTTGTCCTGTATCTCGTAGCCGCTCCCGTTGCACACATGACATGTCTTGGTCACCGTCAAAAACCCCTGTCTGTAGTATACCTGCCCGGCCCCACTGCAGGACCTGCACGTCGTCGGTCTGGTACCCTGCTTCGCGCCCGTCCCTCCGCACTTGTCGCATACCCCTGTTCGCTTTATGGTAAATTCTTTATCAATCCCCAGGACCGCCTCTTCAAACTCGAGCTCGAGTACCGCCTCGACGTCCTTTCCCCGGATCTTCCTGTTCTTCGAGTTCCTTCTTCCCCCGAAGAAATCGCTGAAGACGTCCCCCACCAGGTCCTCGAATATGCTCGATGTCCCCTGGGCCCCGAAGATGTCATCCTGATTGATCCCCATCCTTTCAAAATTATGGCCGAACATGTCGTACTGGGAGCGCTTGTCCGGGTTGCCCAGCACACTGTAGGCCTCGTTTATCTCCTTGAATTTCTCCTCCGAGGCCTTGTCCCCATGGGTCCTGTCGGGATGGTGCTCGAGCGCCAGCTTCCTATACGCTTTCTTTATCTCCGCTTCCGTGGCGTTTTTTGGAACACCGAGTATCTCGTAGTAATCGCGGTTCATGTTATGTCTTCTTCTCCTCGGACTCGGCCTTCTGATAGAGTATCTCCGCTATCCTGTGGGAGAAGGTGCTGAGGGTATTGAGCGTGCCCTCGAGGACCTCTATATCGTCGGTATCACGTTTGCCCTTCAAATCATCCATCGCCACGACTATATTGTCGTAGTCCTCTTTCGAAAGCAGGCCCTTGTACTCTCCGAGCGAGCGTGTGGTGGCGTAGAGAAGGCCGTCTGCCTTGTTCCGCAGATCGACGAGCCTCTTCCTCTTCCTGTCGTCTTCCTCGTGCTGCTTCGCATCGCTTATTATACCGTTTATCTGCTCCTCCGACAGTCCGCTGCTCGCCGTAATCTTTATCTTCTGCTCTTTGCCCGTGCCCCGGTCTTTTGCCCTGACATGCATGATGCCGTTCGCGTCTATATCGAAGGTCACCTCTATCTGCGGTACCCCCCTCGGTGCCGGCGGTATGCCTATGAGCTGGAACTCTGCGAGGCTCTGATTGTCCTTCGCAAGCTCCCGTTCTCCCTGCAGGACGTGTATGTTGACGAAATCCTGATCGTCCTCGGTCGTCGAGAAGGTCATGGTCTTCTTGGTCGGTATGGTCGTGTTGCGCGGCAGGATCTTCGTAAAGACCCCGCCCTGGGTCTCGACCCCGAGTGAGAGGGGGGTCACGTCGAGCAAAACGACGTCCTTCACGGTCCCCTTGAGGACGGCCCCCTGGATGGCCGCTCCCATCGCGACCACCTCGTCCGGGTTCACCTCTTTTACGGGCGGCATCGAAAAGATCTCCTCGGCCTTTTTTACGACAGCGGGCATCCTCGTCATCCCGCCCACGAGTATCACGCTGTCGATGTCCCCCTTTTTAAGGGAGGCGTCCTTCAATGCCAGCTCGCACGGCTCCACAAGCTTATCGAGGAGCTCGGCCACGAGGGACTCGAGCTGGCTCCTTGTTATCGTCTTCGTGAGGTGTTTGGGCCCCGAAGCATCGGCCGCGATGAACGGGAGGTTGACCTCGGTCTCCTTCAACGTCGAGAGCTCCATCTTCGCCTTCTCCGCGGCGTCCTTCAGCCTCTGCATGGCCATCTTGTCACCGTGGATATCGATGCCCGACTGCTGTTTGAAGTCCTCGACCAGCCAGCCCGACAGGATCCTATCGAAGTCCTCGCCCCCCAGGAAGGTGTTGCCGTTGGTGGCGAGCACCTCGAACACACCCTCGTTCAGCTCGAGTATGGATATATCGAATGTACCGCCTCCGAGATCGAATACGGCGATCCTCATGTTCTGGTCCTTATTCAGTCCATAGGCGAGCGAGGCGGCGGTCGGCTCGTTTATGATCCTGAGGACGTTGAGCCCTGCAATCCTGCCCGCGTCTTTCGTCGCCTGGCGCTGGCTGTCGTTGAAGTAGGCAGGCACGGTAACAACGGCGTCCTCTATCTTCTCGCTGAGGAAGTCCTCCGCATACTCTTTCATCCTCGCAAGTATGTACGCGGACACCTCGGACGGGCTGATCTTCTTCCCTCCGATCTCCACCCATGCGTCGCCATTGTCCACAGGTATGATCCTGTACGATACGATCTTTGCCGTCTGCGTCACCTCGGGAGAATCGTACTTCCTGCCGATGAGCCTCTTGACGGCGAAAACGGTGTTCTCGGCGTTCGTTATTGCCTGCCTCTTTGCGAGATTGCCCACAAGCAACGTGGCCTTATCGTTGAGAGCGACCATGGAAGGCGTCGTCCTGCCGCCCTCCGCGTTCGGTATTACAACGGGCGTGTCCCCCTCCATATAAGCGACACAGGAATACGAAGTACCGAGATCGATACCTATCGTTCTGCCCATTTACCCCCCTCCCTCGTTACGACCTCTGTCATCCTTCTGCAAAGAAACATCGTGGCCTACTCGCTCACCTTTTCCGGCACAGACTTTTTCCCCACAATGACCTTTGCAGGTCTGAGCAGTCTGTCATTATATATATACCCTTTCTCAATCTCTTTTATTATAATATTGTCCTCGTACCCGTCCGCCTCCTCTACCCCGAGTCCCTCGTGAAAACTCGGATCGAACATCTTCCCCACCGTTTCGATCGTATTGACGCCGAAGCTCTCCACGACCCTTTTCAGCATCTTGAACGTGAGCTCGACTCCCTCATAGAGGCTGTCCGCCTGAGAGTGCTTCTTCGAATACTCTATGGCACGCTCGAGGTTGTCCATAACGGGCAGGAGCTCCCGGATCAAGGTCTCGTACCCGTACTTCAACTGCTCGAGCCTGTCCTTGTGTATACGCTTCTTATAATTGTCCATATCCGCCTCGGCCCTCAGCCATTTATCTTTGTACATGGCCGATTCCCCGGAGAGCTGCTCGATCTGAGCCTTCATCTCGTCAATCTCGGACAATTCCGGTCCCGGCAATTGCTCGTCGGGATGCTGCTCATCGGCCCCGCCGGCCCCCGCCGTGGCGGTATTGCCGCTCTGCTCGGGCCCGGGTACTGGGCCAGACTGCTGTTCCGCCTCCCCGGCCGCCCGATCGCCCGCGCCACGGCTACCGTCAGCGGCATTTGTTGCTGTCTGTTCTTCCTCCGTATGTTCCCTGTTCTTTTGTTTTTCTTCTTTGTTTTCCATTTTTTTGTTCCTGTTTCGCTTTTTTGTCGGAGACATCATACCCTCGTTATAAATTATATTTGTTTTATCAATATGTTACCGTAATGTCAAGACACATCTGCACGCTGCCGCACCTAATATAAACTAATGAGTCGCCGTACATAGTCAATACTTACCGATATCAAAGCCCTTGAAGATCTGACGCCGACGTCGTCTTTTCGAACGCCCTTATGAACAACTCTACGAGCTCCGGATCGAACTGGGTACCGGAGAATTTTCTCAGCTCTGCAATGGCGTACTCGTGCGTAAGTCCCTTCCTGTAGGGCCTGTCCGTCGTCATTGCGTCGTACGTGTCAGCTATCGATATTATCTTTGCGATCCTGGGCAGTTTGTTCCCGGAAATGCCGTCCGGATAGCCTTTCCCGTTGTACCACTCGTGGTGGTACAGAATGCCCGGGACTATGCTGCTGATCTGGGGGATCTTGCCGAGTATGTCCGCCCCGATGGACGGGTGCGCTTTCATCTTCTCGAACTCGGCCTCGTCGAGCCGCGCAGGCTTGCGCAGCACGCTGTCGTCTACGCCGATCTTGCCTACATCGTGCAGCAGTGCGGCCATCCTGAGCCTGTCCCTCTCGTCCCCGTACATGCCAATCTCGTCGGCGACCATGAGGGAATATTTTACCACACGCTTCGTATGCCCGCCCGTGTAAGGGTCCCTCTTCTCTATCGCCTCGGCAAGCGACTCGACGACCTCGATGAACGTCCTCTTCAGCTCTTCGTGCAGGCTCGCATTCTCAAGCGCTATCGCGATCTGGGCGGACAGGGACGTGAGGAGCCTCAGGTCGTGGTCCGTGAACAGGCCTTCTTTCTTGTTCAGGGCCTGTATCACGCCGATCACCTCGTTCTTCGACAGCACCGGCACACACAGGATGTTCTTTGTGACAAACCCGGTTTTCTCGTCGGCCTTCCTGTAGAACCTCGTATCGCTCGCGGTGTCGTTCACAATGACGGGCTGCCTCTGCTGCGCGACCCAGCCGGCCACGCCCTGACCGAACTTCAGCCTGATCTGCTTCAATATCTTCTCCTTGTCGCCGAGCGCTACCTCAAAGAACAGCTCCCGCCTCTCCCTGTCCACGAGCATGAGCGACCCCACGTCCGCATCCACGAGCGAGACGATGGCATTCATTGCGTCCCTCACGACGGCCTTTGTATCGAGGTTCGAATTGAGGACCATCGACAGCTCGTACAGCTTCGTCTGCATCTCTATGAACCTCTGGCGCTCGAGCTCGTCGATAAAGTATTTTATGAACACCGCTATGTGTGGCGTCAGCCCCTGGAGCCTCTTCACGTCCTTCTTATCGAAGGCGCCGCGCTTCTTGTTCAGGACCTCCACGACGCCTATGACGTCCTCGCCGTACTTTATCGGGCATGCCAGTATATCGGTCGTCGAGAAGCTCCCCTCCCTGCTGACCTCGCCCATCCATGTCTTGTCGCTGGACACATCGTGCGAGAAATAGCTCGTCCCTGTCACTGCGACATTCCCCACGATGCCCCTGCCCTTTTCGAGCTTCTTTCCCACGAGGCCCTCGTCGCCGCCCTTGACTGCCGTAAACACGGGGGAGCCGGTGTCCCTGTCTATGATAAACAGACTGCCGGCCCTGCACGAGAGCTCCTGTACGACGAGTCCCAGCAGCTCGTCGTACAGCCTATTGGCTACCTCCCGATCGATCCTCTGCCGGGACAGCACCTCGTATATGGAGAAAAGCCTCTTCAGGAACTCCAGCTCCATGAGCTTGCTTCCGGACACTTCCGCCGCCATCCACTCCCCTCTATCCCTTGTCGGACAGATGCCGTATGGTGTCTTCGGCCCTGTCGTTTATTATCTTCAGGACCATCCTCTTCACCGACTCGTACTTCTCGACGACGCCCTGAAAGTCCTCCTTTGGGAGCTTCATCAGCCTGCTCTTCCTCACGGCCTTCACGGTTGCCGTACGGAGCTTGCCCGTGATCAATGCGACCTCGCCGAATATGTCCCCCTCTCCGAGCTGCGCGAGGACGACCTCTCTGCCGTTGTTATCGACGGTACTCACCTGAAGCAGCCCGTCCTTCACCACGTACATCGCGTCGCCGGGATCGCCCTCCTTCACGATGACCTTCCCCGGCTCCACGACCATGAGTTCGAACCTGCCTATAATGTCCGCCCGCTCGGTGTTGTCAAGCTCGCTGAAGATGGGCGTCATGGCTATGATGTTGTCGAGGACCCTCTTCTTATAGAAGTCCACGAGCACCTTCGATACATTCTGGTGCCTCTGTGCGACGTCCTCCATGTCCTGCTTTTTCAGCTCGTACAGCTCCACGGTGCTCGCCGACGAGATGCTCGCCTGTCTCTTGCCGCCGGTGAAGAACCCGAACTCGCCGAAGAAATCGCCGTCCGAGAGCGTATCAAGCATTATGTCTTTCCCGTCTTTGCCCTTCTTGGACACACTGACGATGCCCGATACGATGAAGTATATGGAATCGCCCTTGCTCCCCTCCTCTATGATCGTCCTGCCCTCCGGAAAGCTGATGGCGCGTGCGATCTTCAGTATGTCGTTCAACTCGTGCTCCTCTATCTCCGAGAATATGGGTATCTTTTTTGCGATGCTTTGCACGGGCTTGATGCCCTCTTTGGAAAGCCTGTTCAGCAGCCGTGCGCGGTTCTCCCCCGCCTCCTTGTTCCCGGAGTCGAGGGACAGGACGCGCTCCAGTGCGGACAGCGCGGACTGCAGGTCGTTTTGCTGGAGGAACTTCTTGTAGGCCGTCATGAAGTTCTTCGCGGCCTTCTGATCGTCGCCGGTATTGACGTAGCACTCGCCGAGCGAGCTCCATACCCACGGGTCGTTCGTCTCTATCACGCACAGCTTGCCCAGCTCTTCCATGGCCTTCGCATAGCTTCCGTCTATCAGGTAGTGCTCCGCGTCCTTTCTTATCTTGTTCCTGTCAAGCATACAGATGGCTCCCCTTCCGGATCATATGTCTGCAATACATCTTTCATCGCAAAAGATCAACCCCTGCCCACCGACGTGCCAGGGGTCCGGGT
>JAMCVD010000037.1 GCA_023381995.1 Deltaproteobacteria bacterium | reverse complement strand
GCCTGAGGATCACGGCGTACGCCGAGGAGCTTTTGAAGGGCTGCGACAGGCTGGCCGGCTGGCCGGAGAGGGTCCTGACCATGCAGAAGAACTGGATCGGCAGGAGCGAGGGCTGCGAGATCGCCTTCCGGATCGAGGGGACGTCCGAGAGCCTCCGTATCTTTACGACCAGGCCGGACACGGTCTACGGCATCACGTTCATGAGCATTGCGCCGGAGCACCCGCTCCTGAACAGGATTGTAACGGAGCCGTACAGGGCCGGCGCAAGGGCGTTCGTCGACAGGGTACGGAAAGGCGGCACGAAGGCCAGGGAGATAGAGATCGGGGGAAAGGAGGGTGTGTTCACGGGCAGGCATGCGATAAGCCCGTTCACCGGGGAACGGGTCCCGATATACATAGCCAACTTCGTCCTGATGGAATACGGGACTGGCGCCATTATGGCCGTGCCGGCCCATGACCAGCGCGACTTCGAGTTCGCCAAGAAGTACGGCCTCGGCATAAAGGTCGTCATACAGCCGGACGGCGAGTCCCTTGACCCGCGGACCATGGGACAGGCGTACGAGGGCGCTGGAAGGATGGTGAATTCGGCGGAGTTTACCGGCGTCGACAGCGAAGAGGGGAAGGGGCGTGTCATCGAGAAGGTGGTGAGGGAGCGGATGGGGGACTCGAAGATAAACTACAAGCTGAGGGACTGGGGTATATCGAGACAGAGGTACTGGGGCGCCCCCATCCCCATGGTCTACTGCGAGAAGTGCGGCGTACAGCCCGTGCCCTTCGATCAGCTCCCGGTGGAGCTGCCCATGGACGTGAGCATTACCGGTGAGGGGGAGTCCCCCCTTGCAAGGAACGAGGCGTTCCTCAATACCGTGTGTCCGAAGTGTCGCGGCCCGGCGAAGAGGGAGACGGACACGATGGACACGTTCATGGAATCGTCATGGTACTTCGAAAAATATACGTCTCCGGGAAGTGTGGACGGGCCGTTTGACAAAGACGCACTCTCCTACTGGATGCCTGTCGATCAGTACATCGGCGGCATCGAGCACGCGATACTCCATCTGCTGTATGCGAGGTTCATAACGAAGGCGCTGCGGGACCTCGGGTACGTCGGGTACGACGAGCCGTTCACGAACCTTTTGACGCAGGGCATGGTCATAAAGGACGGCGCAAAAATGAGCAAGTCTCTTGGCAATATCGTCGACCCTGGGCACATCATAAGCAGGTACGGTGCGGACACCGCGCGGCTGTTTATCCTGTTCGCGGCACCGCCGGAGAAGGACCTCGAGTGGTCGGACAAGGGCGTTGAAGGCGCACGGCGATTTCTGGACAGACTGTGGAGGCTCGCGTACAGGTATATGGACAGGCTCAGGCAGGCCAGGACCCAGAACGCGGGGGACGACGAGAAGTCAAGGCGTATCAGGAGGGTAGCGCACAAGACGATACAGAGGGTGACGGACGACATAAAGGACAGGTTCCACTTCAATACCTGCGTGAGTGCCTTGATGGAGATGCTGAACAGCCTTTATGAGGCGGACGAGGGCGGCCTCGGGGCAGAGCAAATGCCTGCCTTCAGGGGGGCGCTGGAGACGCTGCTGGTCCTGCTCAACCCGTTCGCTCCCCATATAACCGAGCAGATCAACAGGGAACTCGGTAACGAGCCTCTTATAAGTCAGAGATGGCCCGTGTACGATAAGGGGCTCCTCCGCGACAACACGATAGTCGTGGTGGTGCAGGTAAACGGCAGGCTGAGGGGGCAGGTGAGTGTGCCGGAGAACAGCGACGAGAACACCGTCTTTGCCGCTGCTTCCGAAGACGATAAGATAGCCCCGTACATCAGGGGGAGGCAGACGAAGAGGCTGGTCCTCGTAAAAAACAGGCTGCTCAATATCGTGGTGTAGGCGCGTCCTCTCGGAGAGGCACAGGGAGAAAGGGCCTGAGGCGTCACCGCCTGATCGTGACGATGCTGCCCGTGTCCACGGTGATGTAGGTGTCCTTCCCGAGGTAAAGGAGTGGCCTTACGGCATTGCAGTCTATGGTCTCCGATCCATCCTTGATCCCCCCGGCCTCGTGGACGGAGGCGATCCTGCCGACGAACAAGTCGTGATCGCCGGACGGGATTATTTCCTGAACGCTGCACTCGAAGGACGCGTACGCGAACTTCACTATCGGGACGTCGAGCTGTTTGTGCTGCCCCAGCTCGACGCCGAACTCCTTTATCTTATCGATGTCCCTCCCGCTACAGCTCCCGAGCCTGGCGATGGTCTTTACGTACTTGAAGTCTACGAAGTTTGCGGAGAATACCCCCGATGCCTTGATCAGCCCATGTGTGAACCTCTTTTGCGAGATGGAGACGACGTATACCATCGGGTTCTTCGATACGCCCGTCTGCCACACGGCGGGCATGAGGTTTGTCTTGTCCCCGTGCCTCGAGCCTATCAGCGTAACGACATTCGGATAGAATTGATAGAATCCTGCCATAAAGCCTCCCGGTATTTTCCGGTACCATAGCATAACGGTTGCCCTCAGGCAAGCTATGGGTTAACCAGAAAAATGCATTTGCAAGATAGGGAAGTTTGTGTAATAAGCGATAAGCCTGCCTCAAACAGAGGTATTCTTCGAAATAGGTCGCTGTCCCCTATTTCCTTCATGAACAACAACGTTGCAACGACTCAGTCTCTGGAATTCCTCTCAGTGAAACGCATAGAGGTAGCCATCAAAAGACCCGATATAGACCGTACCGTCCGCACCGATCGCCGGGGCAGAACGCACTATATCGCCGGTCGTATACGACCATTTCAGCCCGCCAGTCGACTCGAGCGCAAATATATTAGTTTTGGATGGGGTGTAATCCGAATGACAAAGAAGGAAAGGATGACGAGAAGCCGTATCACAGGGTATATCTTGATGCGTATTACATTGACAAATACCCTGTAACGAACGAGCAATATTTCAAATTTTGTGAAGAAACTGGGCATGAATATCCGTCGTACTTGTTGAAGGGTATTTTCAGTAAGAGGCCATTTCTACCTGAGAATATAAGGAGAGATCCAGTAGTGAATGTAATATGGGAAGATGCGAATGCGTATTGTAAGTGGGCAGGGAAGAGATTACCGACCGAAGCACAGTGGGAAAAGGCGGCACGGGGGATGGATGGTCGGATATACCCGTGGGGGAATGAGTGGGATGCAAGCAAGGCATGGTTTAACCAACAATCCACATGTGCGGTGGGGTCATATCCACAAGGGGCAAGCCCTTATGGGGTGATGGACATGGCTGGGAATGTATGGAACTGGTGTGTTGATTGGTATGATGCAAACTACTACGCGAACTCACCTGACAGGAACCAACAAGGACCGGATAGTGGAAAATACCGTGTGCTCCGTGGGGGGTCCTGGTACTTCGACGATCCTTCGGACCTACGGGCGTCCGACCGCGTCGGCTACCCGTCGGGCACGTACGACGACGGCGGGTTTCGCTGTGTGCTCAGTGTTTCTTAATAATTCTGTATTCTGATTTCTGGATTTCTGTGTTCTGGTTTTCTGAATTTTTATATGGGGTGTGTACAAATAAACATAATTATGGAAATAAAATTAAAAATTTATTATATTGATTATAGGAGGTAATAAAAATGACAACAAAAGATATAATTCAAAAAGAAATTGAAAAACTTCCTGACAATCTTCTTTCAGAGGTTTTTGATTTCATACAATTTTTAGAAATCAAGGAACAAAGGACGGACATAGCCAAAGCTTCTCAGAAGTTATCAGATGCTTCATTGAAAAAGGTCTGGGATAACGAAGAAGACTCTATTTATGACAGTTTATAGACGTGG
>JAMCVD010000076.1 GCA_023381995.1 Deltaproteobacteria bacterium | reverse complement strand
TCGTCCTTCCACAGCGCGTCGGCCTTACCGAGAAGGCGATCGAATTCCCATACGTCGAGCCTGCACTCCATCGGGTCGAGCGATAACCTGCCTTCTTTCAGCCTGATGCATTTCTCGCTGCCCAGAAGATGCCTGAGCCGCTGCAAGGTCGTGGAGAAGGCGGTATGTGTCCTGTCGCCTTCCGCCTCGGGCCAGAGGGCGTCTGCGACGGACTCTTCCCGTACGTCCGTGCCGCCGGAGGCGATCACTACCTTGAGCATGGCGAGCGGCATCTTTTGTACCTTGCCCTGGCCATGGAATTCGACCGGCTTGCTGTCCTTGATAAGCCCGAAACCGCCGAGGGTGCGTATGTCCAGCGTCCACGGCCAGTTTTCTACTTCGGAAAGGGAATCGAAGCCGTACCTGTCGAGTGAGCGGGGGTCCGGCAGGAGGTCGCGCCTCTTTATGAGCATGCGCACGTACGGCACTTCGATACCGTACCGGAGTGCCTTGAGACACAGGAAGAGCATGGGCTCGTGCATCCAGCGCCAGTGGCTTATGTACCCCTGCTCCCTCCCGATCTTCATGCCCTGCCGCAGGGACACGATGCCCCTGTCTTCGTCGCCCTGTTCGAACGCGATCTGGGCATCGAGCAGATGGTAATAATATTGTCCCATGATGCACCGCATGTCGCGTGCGAGCCTTTCCGCCCGTACGGCGTTTTCGCGCGCCTTTCCGTAATCACCGGCCGCCGTTTGTACCTGTGCCATTCCGAGTCTGCACATGATCTCCGGGAAGACCGCACCCGCCTGTACCGCGTTCCGCAGGGCGCGCTCGCCGTATTCCAGCGCGAGGGGCAGCTTGCCCTGCGCGTGGCTGTAATAGCTTTTCAGATAATAAAAATGCGAGCTGTCCACCAGACTATTGACGTTTACCCCCTTCGACATGTTATCGAGGTACGTTCCCGCGGCGGCCGTGTCGTTGGTACTCAGGGCATAATATGCGCCTTGCGAATACAGTATGTGGTCCCACAGGTGCAGACCGTACCTGTTTGCTATGCCGATGCCTGTATCGATGGCGGAGGAGATTTCCGTGGAGAGCATCTGCCATGCATATATGGACTCGACGATCTGCCACTGGATCATATCGAGCGGGGTTATGGGTCCCTGCCCGACGGCGGCGGGCCTCGCCGTGTCCTGCTGCGTGTCGTAATGACTGAACGACGGTCTGAGCGCGTTCATCAGGGCATCCATTTTGGAGACGTCCCCGGTCCACGAGTAATACAACATCAGGTAGCTGCCGATCATAATCTTGGTACGCATATCGGTGCCTTTGCCGGACAGCACGATCTTCTCCGCGCGCAGGAGCCACGGCGCTATGTCTCCGTATCCGGGCCTGCGATAGAGCAGTGCCAGCAGCATGACCGAGATAACGTAGGTCCCCGCTTCACCGGGAGGCAGTGGTACGCGTTTGATGAACCCGTCTATCGCGTCGAGCCAGACGTCGATCGGCTTGAAGCTGTTCCATTCGATGCAGTACGTCCTTACGACGTTCGCCCAGGACAGGTAGATACCGTTTTCATCGGACCGCTCTTTAAACAATGCAAAGGCCTTTTCGAGGACCGCGCGGCTCTCCGGCAGAGAAAAGGGGAATATCGAAAGGCCGTACCAGTACAGCAGCCACGGATTTTCCGCGACGGCCTTCTGGTCCATTTGTCTGAACCATTGTATCAGGGTCTGGTTGCGTCCTTGTGCGAGCAGGGAAGGCGCATGGGCGATAACGAGCCGCGTAAGGTCCGGCCATTCGCCTGCCGCAGTCAGAAGCTTTGCCGCCTCTTCGAACTCTCCCGTCTGCTCCATGAACCCTGCCGCCTGCGCCCTGACCGAGCGGAGCTCCTGCACGGGAAAGGATGCCTCCGCGTGCGACTGGAGGAATTCCCGGAAGAGCGAGTGGTAGTGGTATGCAGGCTCGGGAGACGTGAGCTTCACGGTGAAATAGTTGTTCCGGTGGAGGTAGCCGAGTATGTCTTCCGGATGCTTTGCTCCGGTCATCACCCTGGCCGCTGCGACCGTTATCTTCGTCAAAAAGGAAGTCCTCAGCAGGAAGTCCTGCACGTCTTTGCCCTGCCGGCCCCAAATGTGGTCCGCAAAATAGCCGAACAATCTTTCCGACAGGAGCGTCTTATCGGGTAGCGACTGCTTTTGCCGGGCCGGCGCCTTTCTGTATTCCTCCGTCAGCAGGACCAGCCCCGCAGCCCATCCCTCGACCATGTCGTGGAATTGTGTCGATGCGGCCCTACTCGGACGGGCTATCCCCATGCGGTGCAGCAGGCCCACGGTCTCGGACAGGGTGAACCGGACCTCTTTGTCCGTGAGGAACCCCATCTTGTTGCCCATGCGCAGCGGTGTAAACGCCGGAGGCGGATCGCCTTTGCTTATTATGATGGCGTGTACGTTCTCGGGCAGCATCGAGAGCCCTTCGCCGATCACGGTGTGGAGCATGGAGCCGGCGGGCACTTCCTGGTAATTATCAAAGACGATAGCCAGTTTTTTCCCGTGCCCTATCATGCCGTAGAACTCGTCGAAGAACCGCCGGGTAAATGCAGAGACGTCCATAAGGTATTCGGGCGTGAGGAGAGGCAGACTGGCGAGTTGTCCGGCGCGTGCTCCGTGGTAGCGTCCGACAGGGGCATGACCGGATCGGGTATTCCCCAGCGCCATACCGAGATAATAAAAGAACGTAGCAAGGTCCCCGTCGCTCCCGTCCATGCTATAGTACAGATACGGTATTTTGCGGCTGTTCAGGTAGCTGACGGCGAGCGTCGTCTTGCCGGAACCGGGCAGTCCCGATATCCATATAACGGGCTTTTTGCAAAGGCCGTCCAGCAGAAGGAACAGCCTTTTTCTTTGGACAACCTCAGATAATTTCGGCTTACTTATCTTATAAGGATTATGTCTATGCGCCATGTCGTCCGTATCCAGCCTATCTTATTGTATTTAACCCGAAAAATGCAAGAGGGAAGTTTGCTCATTCGTTCGGGGTACCCATGCGGGGCATGGGTCGTGCGATCCACCTAAGTAGTATAAGCTTTTTGTCATCAGGTGATGATATAGTCCTCTGTAAGTTTATATGCACAAACCAACGTCATAGTTTTTGTCGATATTCGAAGAATACCTCTGTTTGACGCAGGGTTATCACTCATTACACAAACTTCCCTATCTTGCAAATGCATTTTTCAGGTTGATGAAACGGAGGGAGTAGGATTCGAACCCACGATCCACTTGCGCGGATAACGGTTTTCAAGACCGTCGCCTTAAACCACTCGGCCATCCCTCCGTACTTTATTTTTTGAATACTTAGTCGGTTCCGGTTGAACCACCATCAACCACTATGGCTGTTTTTATGGCTGTTCCTATGTCGTTCAGACTGTTTATGTCTGTCCTCAGATTATCAGGTGCAAGGTGGGCGTATCGCTGTGTCATCTGTCCAGTTTTATGTCCCAATAACCTCTGAACCTCATATAGACTTACGCCCTTCTGAACCAGCCAGCTTGCAAAGGTATGACGTAGGTCCTGGAACCTGAAATCTACTATACCTACTTCCTTACATGCTTGCCGGAACCACCTGCTTATAAGCGTATTGCATAACTTTGCTCCTGTTTGGGTATGAAATAGGTACTGGGTATCTATACGCCTAACTTTGTTTAACTCCAACAGTAGATTCTTTACAGTCTGATTCATAGGAACACCGAGACGCTCATGATTTTTTGTGTGTTCAAGGATAATTGTTTCATTTCTAAAATTAACCTGCTGCCATGTGAGACTTTAATTTATTTGCAGCAATGCGAACTGTCAAGAGATCAGAAGAGATATAAAGTCGTCCTTAATGTCTTTTGATTGAAAGTTCATGCATGGCGCTCGTCACTCTTATATCGAGCAGCCGCGCCAGCTTCCTTGTCTCTTCCAGCTGGTGGGCATTCAAACGTACGGATACAGCCACTTTGCTCGGCATACATACCTCCTTTGTATTACAAAGGTATGACAAAAGATGGCCACAGTCAAGTTGGGTCTGCCTTCGCCCCACACTCAGCATAAGTGATCTCCGAATCTCCAATAAGCGGCCCGTAAAAGATCTTTCTTTTCAGGAAGCCGCACCCCACACGTCCGTGAACTCCCGTGCGGTCTTCTCCGGGTCCGGCGTGTTGAGCATTGCCGATATGACAGCGGCGCCGTAGACACCGTATGATCTCAGCTCTTTGAGGTGCTGTTTCCCGATGCCTCCGATGGCATAAACCGGCACAGTTGAGACCTTCATTATCCTCGCAAGCATATCAAGGCCTATGGAGGTGCTGTCTTGCTTTGTCGACGTTGGGTATACCGCACCTGCGCCGAGATAATCCGCGTTCAGGGCCTGCGCCGCCAGTACTTCCTGCTCGTTCCTTACGGACACACCGATGATCCTGTCGCTCCTGTCGCCGTAGATTTTTTTCACGAGCTCAAGGGGCATATCGTCCTGGCCAACGTGCACCCCGTCCGCATCCACGGCAAGGGCAATGTCCATTCTGTCATTGACTATGAACAAGGCCCCGTACTGCCTGCACAATTCCCGGATGCGCATCGCCTCGTTATACATCTTCTTCGTGGGAGCGTCTTTCTCGCGGTACTGGATGATCTTTATACCGGCCTTCAACAGATAGAGAGCCGACTGCTCCTGACCGAAGCCGAAGTCCCGTGAGGTGATGCCGTATATACCGCCGGGTAATTCTGGCTTCAGGGGGTTACTTAATTTCGACACGCGCGAGCTTGTACGCATCCTCATTGAGCAGCGAGATCTCATTGATCAGCTCCGTCATAAAGCTCCCGGGCAGCTTTGTCCTCACGGCGGCCTTTTCGCCGGCGATCTCGAAAGACACCAGCCCTTCGATGGACGCCGTGAAACAGTCCCTGTTAACGGCCATAAAACCCGCTATGATCGAGCCGAGCATGCACCCCGCGCCGGTGATCCTCGAAAACATATCGGTCCCGTTGCTTATGACAGCGGACCTCCTGCCGTCCGACACAAAATCCTTTGCTCCCGTTACGACGGCGACAAGGCCGTACTCTTTTGCGAGCGCCTGAGCGGTCTCCGGGCCCGCAGAGGTAACCGAGTCCACGCCCCTTACCTTGACCTTCTCGCCGGCAAGGGACTGCATCTCCCCAGCGTTGCCCTTCAGGACGTCCACCTTGACCTCTTTCAATATCCTTTTCGCCGTTTCGGTCCTGTACTTCGTCGCCCCGGCACCGACGGGATCGAGCAACACGGGCACCTGCTTTTTGTTCGCCACCCTGCCCGCGGCCAGCATCGCGTCAATCCAGTGATCGCTCAGGGTGCCGATGTTCATGTAAAATACCTGCGCGATCGAGACCATGTCCTCGACCTCGGGCCTTGCATGTGCCATGACCGGCGATGCGCCGAGTGAGAGCGTTATGTTCGCGCTCACGTTCATTACGACATAGTTCGTTATATGGTGCACGAGCGGCTTTGCATTTCTGATCTTCGTCAAATCGCTGTAGTAGTCTATGTTCATTCTCCGTCCTCCTCTTCGGACCATATTCTTTCTCCTCACTTCTTCTGTTGCAGCGCCTGGTCCAGCACTGCCATGCTCAGGCTCGCGCACTTTACCCTTGCCGGGAACTTCTTGACGTCCGACAGCGCCTCGAGATCGCCGAGCATGCCCGCGTCGTAGTCGTTGCCCTGCAGCATGTTCTTGTACTCCTCCATGAGCCTCCTCGCCTCCGCGACGGTCCTGCCCTTGATCGCCTCCGTCATCAGCGAGGCCGCGGACTGGCTTATCGAGCACCCGTTGCCGGTGAACATGACGTCCTTTATGCGGTCGCCCTCGAAGAGGAGTTCCATCTGGATCTCGTCCCCGCACAGCGGGTTGGAGCCCTCGGACCTCGCGTCCGGGTGCTCGATGTGGCCGTGGTTCTTGGGGTGCTGGTAGTGCTCGATGATGATCTCCTTGAACAGCTCCTCAAGCGACATGGCCGAACATCTCCTTTGCCTTTTTCAGTGCCTTTACGAGCATGTCTATCTCCTGCTCCGTGTTATAGAAGTAGAAGCTCGCCCGCGCCATCGCTGACACGCCGCAGTCTATCATGAGCGGCTGTGCGCAGTGGTGTCCGGCCCTTATGGCTATGCCTTCGCTGTCGAGTATGGTGCCGATGTCGTGAGAGTGGACCCCCTTGATGTTGAAGGCGATGATCCCCCCCTTTTTGGCGGGGTCCGATGGACCGTACAGGAAAATATCGGGCACCGTCTTCATACTCCTGAGGGCATGTTCCGTGAGCTCCCTCTCATACGCTTCTACAGTGTCCATGCCCAAAGCTTCCAGGTACTCTATCGCGGCCTTCAGGCCGATGGCACCCTCGTAGTTCGGCGTGCCTGCCTCGAACTTCCACGGCAGGTCGTTATACACGACGTCCTCGAGCGTTACCCTGAGTATCATCTCTCCGCCGCTCATGAACGGCTCCATCGATTTGAGGTACGATGACTTTGCGTACAGTACGCCGATGCCGGCGGGGCCGAGCATCTTGTGCCCGGAGAGGGCAAAGAAGTCGCAATCCATGCCTCTGACGTCGATCTTCATGTGCGGCGCGCTCTGCGCGCCGTCCACGACGACGGCAGCCCCTCTCGTATGGGCGAGGGATACCATTTCCCTGACGGGGTTTATGGTGCCGAAGACATTCGACATGTGTGCGATGCCGACGAGCTTAGTCCTGTCCGACAACATCGACCCGAAGGCGTCCATGTCGAGCTCTCCGTCCTTCCTCGATGGCACGATCTTTATGACGGCCCCCTTCCTGCGTGCGAGCCTGAACCACGGCACATAGTTGCTGTGGTGCTCCATGATGGTGACGATGATCTCGTCCCCTGCCCGGATGTTCGCATCGGCCCACGTGTAGGCGACGAGGTTCAGCGCTTCTGTGGCGTTGCGCGTAAAGACGACCTCCTCGGTACTGCCGGCGTTTATGAACCTTCTGACGGCCTCCCGCGAGTCTTCATAAGCCTGTGTCGCCTCCTCGGCGAGCAGGTACACGCCCCGGTGGACGTTCGCATTGTAGTTCCTGTAGAGCCCGGATATCGCCTCTATCACGGCAGACGGTTTTTGCGTGGTCGCGGCATTGTCGAGGTACACGAGGGGCCTGTCCCGTACGATGCGGGACAATATCGGGAAGTCCTTTCTTATCTTTTCAATGTCCATCGTGCACTCCGTGCTTCCAACCCCGATACGATACCATACGGCGGGCGGTCGCTAAAAATAGTTTACTATCGTCGTAAAATGGTTGCTGACGAGCAGGAGACCGATGATGACGAGGAACACCCCGGACACCACGGTTACCGCCTTTATATATTTTCTGAATTTTTTAAAATATGCAAGAAAGCTGTTGATGGCAAGCGATGACAGGAAAAACGGGACGCCGAGCCCCAGCGAGTACGCTGTCAGGAGCAGTACGCCCGAGTACACGGTCTTCATGTTTATTGCGATGTAGAGGATGGAGCCGAGTATGGGGCCTATGCATGGGGTCCACCCCGCACCGAAGGTTATCCCCACGAGCAGCGTGCCGATATAGCCGGCGGGCTTGTTCCTGATGTGCACCTTCTTCTCGCTTTCGAGGAACTTCAGGTTTATGAGTCCCGTTATGTGTATGCCGAATACGATCACGACAATGCCGCCGACGATCCTGATCGCTTCCTTGTACCTGTCGAAGATGTTCCCTATCGCCGTGGCGGACGCCCCGAGGGCGACGAACACGATCGAGAACCCGAGGATGAATATCAGCGAGTGGACGATCGTCAGCTTCCGCACGGCTGCCCTGTTTTCTTCCTTGAAGTCTTCGAACGACAGGCCCGTTATGAACGTTATGTACGAAGGTATCAGCGGGAGGACACACGGCGATACGAACGAGAGGAGCCCCCCCACGAAGGCTATGAATATGGAAACGTTGTTTGCTTCAGGCATGTCTGGTTCTTTTACGGTCCTGCGACGAGCTTATCGATCGCATCGACGTAGCTCTGCTCGTTCCATGGCCTCGCACCGTCGATGATGGAGTATATTACGCCGTCCTTTTTTATGATGAACGTCGTGGGGATCGCGTTTACCCGGTATCTGGCCGCTGCCGAGCCGTCGTCGATGAGGACGGGGAAGGTAAGGCCCATCTCCCGTACAAACCCTCTGACGTTCTCCGGGTTGCCTTCGTCGACGTTGACGGCGAGTATTATGAACGGCCGCCCCTTCAGTCTCTCGGAAAGCTTCTCCATCGACGGTAGCTCCATGCGGCAGGGAGGACACCACGTTGCCCAGAAATTGAGGAACACGATCTTCCCCCTGTAGTCGGAGAGCCTGATGGTCCTGTTGTCCACGGTCTTCAGCGTGAAATCCGGCGCGACTTCATGCTCGGCGGCGGCCTGGCTTTTCCCTTGGCCCTGAGTGCCCGGCGGGGCATTGTTGGAGACCCTGCTGCTTATATAGCCCACCATTACGATGATGAGCATGATACCTATGATCGATGCTATTATTATCAGCCCGCTCTTGCCGAGTGCCTTCTCTTTCGTCGTCATTGCCCTTCCCCGAGGAGCGTTTGCAGGTAGCCTATGACGGTGTCCGAGGTCCAGTCGAGCGGTCCGACGATGTGTTTCACCAGCTTATGGTCCTGTGTCACAATGAAGGTCTCGGGCACGCCGGTTATGCCGTATTCCGATGCGACACCCTCGTCCGTATCCATCAACACAGGGAATGTTATGGAGTACTTCTTCACAAACGACATCACGTCCTTTTTGTGGCGGTCTATGCTTATTGCGACCACGACCATCCCGTCCTGCCGTAGCTTTTTGTACGCCGATTCGAGGGACGGCGCTTCTTCGTTGCACGGTCCGCACCAGCTTGCCCAGAAATTCACGAGGATCAGCCTGTCCTTGAGATCGTACAGAGAGGTGCTCTTCCCGTCGATGCTCTCCAGGGTGAACGGCGGTACGACGTCCCCCACCGAGGTGCCGCCCGGGACGTTGTCCTGCCGTGCCCGGTGCTGTGTCTGCGGGACCACGTGGGACACGACGAACGCCGCCAGCCCAAGGAGTATCGCTATAGTAAAAACATATTTTATGGTCTTCATCGTATGCGGAGTCCCTCATTCAATGGTAAAGCCGATGCCGAATAGTATAGTATGTAATATAAGATTTATATGAGAAATGTCAAAGTCTATTTCCGGAGGTGTTCCTGATCGCATGTCTCTTCACCTTCTGTATGAGCGTCCTGTTTGTTTCCCTGAGTACGTCCTCGGGGTTGATGGCATGCTCCTGAGATATGGCCACGATGGAGAGGAGCATATCGGATATCTGTCTTTTTATATGACGTTTCGGGCCATGCCCTGCCTTTATTGCAGCGTGCTTGTTTATCGTAACAGGGCGGATACCGAGACGCTCTGCCTTTTCGAGCAGCCTGTAGGAGGCGAGCAGTGAAGGCATCCGCAGGGGGATATCGAACACCTTCTGGCCTTTCTCCCTGTGTTTCTGCCTGCCCCAGTTTTTTACGACGTCCTCCTTGGAGTGCACGTTGACGTCGCCGAACACATGGGGGTGCCTGTGTATCAGCTTCGCGTCTATGCCGTTCAGGACATCATCCACATCGAACCACCCGAGCTCCTGGGCGATCCTCGCTATGAAGACGACCTGCAGGACAAGGTCGCCGAGCTCTTCCCTGATAGCGTAAGGCCTGCCGGACTCGATCGCATCGACGACCTCGTATGCCTCTTCGATTATATACTGCTTGAGGCTGTCTATGTCCTGGGCCCTGTCCCATGGACAGCCGTTGTCGCCGCGCAGCCTCGCCATTATGTGCACCAATTTATCGAACGACTTCATACCCTTACCTTTCTTCCCGGAAGGGTATCACCATTGTCGGTCAAAATCCACAAAAACCTTGAAGTTCCGGATTGGATGATATATCCTCACTATCAAATGCATTCTGCATAAAATGAGCAAAACGGAGCCACTATTTGTCTGATTTTAAACCTACTGCGGCATTGAAGGTTTTATTCGTACAGGACAATGCTATCAATGAGTCCCTCGCACTGACGGAGCTGGCGGGTGTATTGAGGGAACAGGGGTATGATTACTCGGTACTCGTCGAAAGGGAAGAAGGCGACGTCCTGAAGTCCGCGGCCGCGTACGGTCCCTCGGTGGTCATAATCCCGTCCTCCATCATAAGGCCGCAGTGGGGCGTATCGATGGCCCGGAGGATAAAATCGGTCGTGCCAGATGCCCTGTGCATGCTGACGGGTACGTACCCCACGTTCTTTCACGATGTTATAAACGAAGAGGGCGTGGACGTTATACTCAAGGGCGAGGCCGACCATGCAGTGCCCGAGTTCCTGCGGAGGCTCGCCTCGGGCGGCGATATCACCTCCGTATCTAATATGTGGGTGAAGTACAGGGGGAATATTTTCAAAAACCCCATAGGTCCCCTCACGGACCTGAGTGCGCTGCCGCTCCCGGACAGGGAGGTCTATTACAAGTACAGGTTCATACGGGACTTTCCTCTGAAGAGGTTCATCAGCGGCAGGGGGTGTCCGAACGCATGCTCGTACTGCTTCAATCCGTCGTTTAAGAAGATGACGGACGGCAGGGGGGCCTTTGTAAGGAAAAAGGACGTAGGCCGTATGCTGGAAGAGATTCGGTATATCGCCGACAGGTACCCTCTCAGGCACATCCATTTCTCCGATGACCTGTTTACGTTCGATAAGAACTGGACGATGGAGTTCTGCGATCGATATGCAAAAGAAATGTCCATACCGTTCACATTCAACAGCATGGCGGACAAGCTCGACGAGGACATCATCAGGTCGGTCAGGCACGCGGGGTGCTCCGGCATCGCCGTCGGCATAGAGAGCGGCAACGATGACGTCAGGGTACATGTACTGAACAGGAGAATATCGGACGACGAGATCGTCGAGAAGTGCAAGCGGATAAAGGAGCACGGGATGTCCCTCACGACGTTCAATATGATAGGGAACCCAGGAGAGGGGCTGGACGAGGTATTCCAGACCATAGAGCTCAACAGAAAGATCAGACCGGACAATCCGAGGATAACCGTTTCGGTCCCGATAGAAGGGACAAAGCTCTATGATTTCGCGGTCGGGCACGGGTATCTCGAGCGCGGCTACAAGACTGACTTCAAAAGCTTTTTCAATAGCTGTAAGCCCATATACAGGACGCCGTACGCGGTCCAGTTCGAGAACCTGTTCTATACCTTCCCGTTCATAGTACGACACGATGGCCTGTATGGGGTCGTATCGAGGCTCGCGGGCTCCCCGCGGCTTACTCCTGTGTTCAAACTGGCGGCCTTCGGCAAGCTGTTCTACGAGAAAAGGTTTTTCAACGCAGGACTGCTTCCCTCGATCATTTTTTACCTCCATACCGGGGGACCCGCAAACTGGTCGAGCATTTATTCGATGGTCATATAGGCCGTGCGGCGTCGCTACTTCTTCTTAAACAATGTCTTTGCCATCTGGAACATAAACAGAGCAATGGTCCAGGGGGTGACCCTTTTCAGTATATTGAGGAAGCGCCTCGGATACAGGTAGAACCTGAAGTACGCATACAGTTGATAGACCTTCAGCCTGTTGTAGCTCATACCCGAGAGGGCCAGGACGCCGCCTGTCTGCTTGCCGTATCTGGTCCAGTCCCTCGTCAGGAGTATCAGACCGCCCTCGTTGTTCTCGGCCATCCGTGCTGCCTCCGTTCCCGGGTACGGGACGAGCAGGAAGAAGCTTGCGTAATCCAGGGGCAGGGAACATGCGAAGTCTATGGTCTTCATGATGGTTTCCCGGCTGTCATAGGGGAGTCCGAGGATGAAATTCCCGTCCACCTCCAGCCCCGCACGGCTGGCAGCGGTCACGGCACTGCGGGCCTCCTCCCGGGTTATCTTTTTCATGGCCCTCTCAAGTATGGAGTCGTCGCCCGATTCTATGCCGAAGCTGACGCTCCTGAACCCGGCCCTTTTCATCGATTCGAGTATGTCCGTATCGACAAGATCGACCCGTGTTTCGCATATAAACTCGACTTCTCTTCCGATGCCTTCCTGGGCAATCCGGTTGCAGAGCTCGATTACGTGGGGTTTGTTGACCGTAAACGTATCGTCGGCGATAAGGATCTGGTGCGGGCGGTACCCGGATACGAGGGCCTTGAGTTCGTCTATAATTCCCCCGGTCGATCGGAACCTTATTTTCCTGCCGATGGGCCCGGAACAGAATGTACATCCGTACGGGCAGCCCCTGGTCGTGAGGAGAGGCAGCGATAGGCCCCTGTTATGCGAATACTGCGGCTTATAATGTTCCAGGGGGAACAGATCGAACGCGGGCATGGGTATGTTATCGATATCCTCGATCAAAGGCCTGCTGCCGCCCCTTTTGATATGTCCGTCCTCCCTGTAGCACAGGCCCCTGTCGTCGAATGCGCCCTTCCCGGAGAGGTATAAAATCAATTCGTAGAATGTCTCTTCACCCTCGCCTACGACGGCAAAGTCGAATGACCCGAATTCTTCGAGTGTTTGCTCCGGGATCGCGCTCGCATGCGCTCCGCCGATGACGGTAACGATACCTCTGTCGATGGATTTTATCAGTTCCGCTATATAGCCTGCATCCGAGATCTGGGTCGTAAAGGCGGATATGCCGACGATATCGGGCCTTTTCTCCAGAACTACATCTTTAAAATCGGATACCCTAAACTCTGAGACATTTGCATCATATATACTTACCTTTATGCCTTTCCCCCTTATATAGGAGGCGATATAGGCAAGGCCAATATTGGCACTCAGTTGTTTTTGTCCGAGTTCTCTGAATTTGCTGAGATATGCCGGCGGCTGGACAAGAAGGACGTTCATGGCTCGAGGTGCGGTACACGTCCGCCCTGTATGCGGTGCGCGTACAGGGAGATGTCTTTGGCGGAGTAATCGACAATATCTTCGTGCATACGTCGTCCTTGATAACAAATTATATCCAGTTTTGCAAGGATGTGAGGCACCGCGATCACTGGAACGAGAAGATATATATCAATGGGATGGCGGCGATGCCTGCTATAGAAAGTATGAGCCCGATGACGAAGCTCAGGGGCATATAGTCGAGCCGCACCTCATGGTGACCTTTGGGAACGAATACCCCCTGGAACGCATAGTCGGTCCTCATGACCTTTGCCTTTCTGCCGTCGATAGATGCGTGCCAGCCGGGGAAATAGGTGTTGCTGATGACGAGCAGACCCGGGGATGAGGTGTCCACGCGCATCTTTATGCGGTTCGGCGTGTATTTTTCAAAGGAAACAGTATTGTTGAGTGCGCTGGTTGTAGTATTATCTGGCATAAAAGAGGCATACCGTGCGTCTCCCTTGAAGATGACCGCTGTGGTGCTCAATTGTGATGCATACTGCTTTACAAGCTCAAAGGCTCGTTGGTGCGTATCGGCGACCTTGTAGTCATAGACCATGAATGCCCTGTTCAATGCATTGGGGTTCTCGTACAGCGTAAAGCCATTCGCGGATACAACAGGCTGGAATGCGCTCACAGGCATATCGACGTCGAAGGAAAATCTGTTCAGATAGGTCCGTATCGTGTTGTTCTCTTTGAACACAGGCTCGGAGATCCGTGATCGGTAGGCCGATGCCTCGGCAAGGACCGGTGCTCCCGGGGAAATAAGATATTTGACGTTTAAAAAGTCTATGATGCCCGGCTCGGTCAGGAGCTTCAGAACAAACGTATCATACCATCTTACCCCCATCGTATCATAGCTCCTAGGGTCTTCTATAGCATAGAAGGTATTGAGATCGGGCTCCCATGACTTTATGCCGTCTTTCATCAGGGGGAGCACGCGGAAGACAGAGGTGTCCCGCCTTATCGTGTCGATGATGGTATTGGTCGGGAAGAAAGAGGAGCGGTCCAGGAGCGATGCCGAGATGGTCCCCATGACTGCTGGCAAAAAGGTCATTATACCGAGTAATGCTGCAACGACGTCTTTGTTCTTTATCTTTATTATGAAGATAACGGCGATCATCATGATCAGTACCATGTACACGAGAGCTGTATTGAGCCTGTAGTACGTCCCGGATATTAAATATAAAGCGAGAATTAAGGATATTGTAATGTAGACTGCCACGTAGAGTGTCTTTAGATTACATTTGCCGTTAAGAAGGGCGTCGAGGTATTTTGCCCCGATAAGTATGAGCATATAGCCTGAGAATATTAATAAATGGCTCTTTTCTGCCACATCGAAGCCGGGTATGGCGGCGAGGACGTTGTGGAGAAGGGGGACGTTGAACGGTATGATCATGGTTACGACGAATAATGCGGTATATGCCTTTGTGAGCCGTTCCCTGAAGAGGCCCGCTATTCCGGCGACGCCGAAAAGGAAGAACACGATGCCGACGTAGTTCAGCCCTGCGTTGATCCAGTTTGCGGAGGTGTTTATGGTAATCATGTTCTTGCCGAAAAAGTTCCCTATCGCGGGCAGGAGCACGGAGAAAGGATAAAATGGCGCGGTCGTGCCCGATGCTCTGGACACGAACACCGTACTCGCGTGTAGATATTGGATGAACGGCAATAGCTGGATCGCCGATATGAGAATACCGATACAAATAACGATGCCTGCCTTGAGAAGGATCGTATAGGGAGGGACGCCATGCGGTTTACCGCCGTCCCGTGGGCCGGCAGACAGCCTTATCAAGAAATAGAGGCCAAGAACAAACGTCATAAAAAACAATATCTCCGGATGCCCTGTAAATACGGCGATGACAAATGCGATCAGCAGTAAGGCATATCCCTTGAACCTGTCGGGATATTTTATGATAAGCTCCAGTGCCCAGAGGCCGAGGAAAAAGCAGAATGCCGCACCGGTCATCTGAAATTCGAACATGTACATGAAGCCAGAATACATGGCAGCTATCGATGCAACGATGGCAGCGCGATAGTCCGTGCCGATCTCGGTCAAATACAGATATGAAAACAATCCGATCAAGAAGAATTTGAAAAAGTATAAGAGGAGCAGTCCCCATTTCCAGTTGAGCAGGTATACGAATGCATTCAGGGGGTAAAAGAGCGCAGACTGCATGTTCGCTATGTGCGGTGCACCGCAGCCGTTGTACGGGTTCCAGAGGGGGAGTGAGAGGTCCCTGATGGATTCCCTGTCGAAATGGAACCACGGCAGGAACTGGTTGACGGTGTCGAATGGCTCTATCGGGAATGGGGATGCCCCTTTTATCGAAAGGAATGGATTTGACGTGCGCATATTGGACACGAGGATTATCTTCTTTGTGAAGATCGCGTGTGAAAAGAGCACAACGAGTGTAAGTGCGAAGATGGAGCATGCGAAAGGGAGCCTGTACCTATGTCTCATGAAGGGTGTCCTTCATGCGGTCTCTTCCATACCTTTGTCCGCAGGAGGGGACGGCGGTGTCTGGGCATATGGTGCGGGTACACGTCCCGATCCGCCGGCAGGACCGAGGAGCAGGGCGAGGCTTACCAGCAGGATGGACGGAGTTATCTGGAGCGTCAGTCTTTGAACCGTGACTCCGAGCTCAGCGGACAGTGGGTTCGGCTGGATATACAGTGCGATTACGTATGCAAAGAACTGAAAAAAGAATACCATGTATACGGACAGAAGGAGCCCTGTCTCCTTTTTGTAGATCAAGGAGATCAGCGATATTGCGACGATAATAAGGAACGGCTCATTCAGTATTATTTCCCTTCCGAAGTATTCCGTAATCTTGAATAGTCTGAAAAGGGCTGTGGTTCGGGAAGTACCGCTGAGGCCGTTCATAATCCAGTTTGCAGGGAAATGATGGAGGTGTATGAATAGCTGCCAGGGCAGTATGAAGATCATACCCGGTATCAAAAACCAGATCGTACGCCTGAGCGACATAAGAACGGTCTTTTTGAGATGGTATCTGGTAAAGAGTAGTATGCATATCGCCGTGCCCATAAAGTATGCAGTCCCTTCATCCTTTGTCCATGCACCGATGCCAATCAGCAGTCCGGACAGTATTGCGTAATGGACATCGTCATCCCTTATATAGAGATAATAAAATGAAGTGCCGATGAGGATGTAGAGGGCGAGCGGCACGTCGATGCCTGAATAGGCCAGCCCCATGACCCTCCTCAGCGTTAGAAACGTAAGGGCCGATAGTACGGCAGCGTATGCAGGCATTGTCGATTTCAGGAAGCCGTACATGAACAGGAATATCGTGAGTGGATACAGCATGAGGACAAGCTTCCCCGTGCCGGGATCGACATGACCGAGCAATGTGTAGATATAGGCAATCGAGAGCGGTATATGCAGCGGATAATCAGGATGGGAGAACGAATATTGCGGTGCAGTAAGGGAGGCCGTACGGAGCTGGTCTTCGACAAACAACATCTTTGCCCTGAAGAGATAAATAAACCTTGTGTCCCATCCGAGGGGCACGACTTTGTAGGAGAGAGCGAGTATAAAGATGACCAGTGCCAGTGCGGGTATGATAGAGAGGTACTGTGCTATGTCGTATGGAGGTTTGTGCTCCTTTATGATTGTCCTGCCCCCGGTCCTGGTCAGGTATATGATTGCGAGACAGAGAACAAACACATAGATCAGCGAATCGTTGAAGCTCCCGGTTATTACGGCCGTCGCAAACATGAGGAGCGTTACTATGCCGCCTCCTGCTGCATAATCGACCACCAGCGCCGCTATAATGCCTTTCGAATATTTTCTTAGATCGAGGATGGAAAGCAGGAGGAACCCGGTGAGCCAGCTTACGATGGACGAGATTATGACGGCCTTCATCACTCGTCCTTTGAAAGATATTTCCGTGCACGGCCCTTTATCTCGGAGACGGCGGCCCGCTCGTTGCCTTTCGGTACATACACGATATCATCGCTTTCCAGCAATGGATTGTCGACGATGTCTCTGGTCTGTAGGTACCTGAGGAAGTCTATTTTTATTGCCCTGTCACGCCGCAGTATAAAGATTTTGTTCAACTCTGATGTCGGTAGTGGACCGCCTGCCATGCCGAGGGCATCCGTCAATCTTGCACCCGTATCCATGGTAAGATTTCCCGTGTGCTTTACTGCACCCAGTACGATTACTTTTACAAATGCCTGTGAAATGAATGTTTTTACTCCGGGACCCGGCAGGCTTTCCTGCATATTCAGGTCGGGGTTCCCCTTGTGGGGTACTGTGCCCGGTGCTGTTGCCGGTACTCCGCGACCCGATAAACTTCCCGGTCCGATGGTGTCCGGTCCTTCGCAGTGCAGCGCACGCATGGTCTTCTCAAGCAGAACACTGTCGTGTACGTCGGGGTCTGTTATGAAGAACCTCCCTCTCAGCATGGCTTCGTTGAATGCCTCGCACGCATTCTCTTTTTTCCCATGCTGCTGCAGATAAGCGCATCCGTAAGCTATAGAAGGCTCATAGTCGTTGGCAGCGAATTTGATGTCCATGCTGTTATGCTGTATCCTGTCAGCGATCAGTCCCTGGATGGTCCTCTGGCATAGCAGATACGGATAGAATTCTGTCGGGCTGTTTGTCATGTCTGTGGACAATCTTAGCTTATAGATGTCCCTTTGCGAGTACGGCGCATTGTTCAGTATCTCGATAAAAAGAAAAGCATCAAGATGGTCCGCTATGGAATAGCCCCCGATCGTCCGCTGCATCATGGCAAACGAGTTGTCCGCCTCTTCTCTCTTGCCTTCCAGGAGCAGGGAAACGCCTTTATAGTAGTAGGTAAGAGGGTTGTCCGGGAATCGTCGTTCCATTCTGGTCAGATACTGTACGGCTGCCCGCGTATTGTCCGCTCTGAATTCCTCATTGGTCAGTGCAGCCAGTATAACCGGGTCGCTGCTGTAGCTTTTGCTCAGGGCCTTTAATAGATCGATATTATTTGCAAGCCAATAAGCGCCGTACGACGAGGTCATGGACATTGTCGTTATAATGATGCCCAGTGATAGGATATAGACACCTTTGGCCGCGTAGGTCCTGAGCATATAAAAAAGCCTTGCCAGCACAAAGCCACCGAGCACCGCGAGCCCTGTAAAAGGCAGCGGCAGGTAGTGGTTATAGCCCTGCGGGATAAAACCCATAAACGGCATCGGCACATTGCCGATCCCGCTTCCCGGAAGAAAGTTGATACCGTACCACAACAGCCAGAATGTTATGAATGGAACAGTCTTATGGTAATGCCATAGTATGGAGACGATTGAACAGAGGAACAGGATCGAGGCCATTACAGGGAGGCTTAGCCATGGCAGAGCCGGCAATGTATTATAGTACGGCATTACCAGGAACGGGAATATCTGGCCCAGGGGATAGGAGAATAGCCCTGCGGTAGTGATGATGGCCATCTGCAAATGCTGCGTAAAGGGAGTTTGGAATTTTGTGTCGTTTAAAATCGATAGATAGCTGGCGGCGAAGGCAATGCCTATCGCGACGAGCGAGAGGTAGAGGATGTATCTCTTTCTGACTCTGTCCGGATAGAACAGTACATCGTACATGAAAAACATCACCGGCAGCGTGAATGCTATGGCCTTGCTCATCAAGGCCAGAAACCACAGAAAGATAGTTACGTACAGGCTATACGGCTTTTCATGCTTCCTGTAATGGATATAGCTCAAGAAGGAGCCGAATATGAATGTGATCGAGAGGGTCGTCTTGAGCTCCGAGGAGAACATGATGGATTCCACCTGTACCGGGTTGACGAGATACAACAATCCGGATAGTATGCCGGCATATTTGTTTCCGAGCATTGCATAGACTATACGGTATAGCAAAAAACCGTTTATGACGAAGAGTACCATATTGGCCATGTGGAACGCAGGCGCATTCAGGCCGAAGAAATGATAGAGGAGCATGTATGCGAGTATGTGGAGCGGTGCCCATTTTCCCGTAAAGGTAGTGGTGAATATGTGCGATAGAGTATACAGGCTGATGTCTCTTATGAATGGGTTGAGGATGATATAGACGCGATCGTCTATAAGAAAGAGGAACGATGAGATGAAAGAGGCCCTGTATATGAACAGGGCAATGGTCAGGAAGATAAGGAATGCTGCTATATTGAATGTAGAGTCCGGTGCGACGTTCGACAGATATTTCTGTTTGAGATAAGCTGCTGGTTCCCTGCTTTTTTGAGGATCGATGAGTCTCATTATAAGTCTCCGGATTTCATTGTATCGATTCTTCCACAATTTGTAGGCATGTCGGTACAGGAAGATTAGTATAGAATGCAGGTATAAGCAAGATAAAATGGTATAGTCCTGAGAGGGCTAATGGAACAAGAAAAGGTATATCAGCGGTATGGTGGCGATGCCTGCATTCTATACTAATC
>JAMCVD010000056.1 GCA_023381995.1 Deltaproteobacteria bacterium | reverse complement strand
TGCAGACGGGGGGGGCTGGGCTTGTGATGGTGCCCGCGTATAACCCTCCTCCCCTTTTCCTGTATGAGCTCGAATGGCCCCAGAGGGGCAGACACGACTTCGATCTGAATACGGACGACTGCGCCCAGTGTCACCCAGTCTACAACGGCGTGGAGAACCACAGTAACAGCGAGTACCCCGCACAGGCGCAGCGACTTCTGTACATGGGCGGCGTGAACTGCGCTTCGGCCTGTCACCCATGGCTTGAGGGCGTCGTCCGGAGCGCGGGTTTCTCGTCGAATGCGGGTACTACCCCGACATACTATGGCACGCTCGATCCATACACCCTGCTGACCTCGGTCAAGACGGCCCATACGGACATCTTCCTCTCTGGCTTCAGGATAACCCAGGACGATGCGGACCTCGATATGCGGTTCTTGGATGCAGGGTGCGGGGGCTGTCACAACTGGGACGGCCCGAGGCACGGGCATGTAGCCGAGTGCACCGATTGTCACGTCTTTGACCCCTCCATTGCCGGCGGGCTGCATCAAAGTCATATAGATACTATAGGTGCGACCCAGTCGGAGATCGACCCAGCCGATTCCGGCATGCCTGCGTGTGCGTACTGTCACGGGTTCTCCGACACCACGGTGGACCACACCCTGTCGAACGCATCGTGCTACAACTGTCATCTGAGCGGTCATCAGCCCATGGGGCCCGACGGCATGCCGCAGTTCTGGGATGCGAACGTCAAGTAATCACAGAGGACATGTTGCTATTGCCGCATTCGCCGTACTGACGGCTGTCGCAAGCCTCTTGATCGCATCCAATCTTTATGCCCAGACCCTCCATGATGCGAAGAGCGTATTCGGCGATTATGACAGGGACATTGCAAACCTCCGCCGGTCCATAGATATGTTCGATCGGATTATCCGAGAAAGCAGGGACCCGGACGTCCAGTACGGAGCGTACTGGATGAAATCGAGGGCGTACTCCACGATGGGAGATCACCCTGCCCTTACGGGAACGGACGCCTTGAAGGACTACGAGGCAGGGAAGGCGGCAGCGGCAGAAGCCATAAAGATCAACAGGAACGGCGAGAAGGGATATTTCTGGTATGCGGTAAATCTGGGCAAAGTCGGCCGGCTCAAGGGGGTATTGCATGCCCTGTTCATGCTGCCGGAGTTTGAGAGATACATGGAGAGGGCATATGCGCTTCAGCCGGACGACCCATGGGTCCTGGTGGCGTACGGTGCGTTGTACTATGAGCTGCCGTGGATAGTGGGGGGCAGTGATTCCAGGGCGCTCGGCTACCTCAAGAGGGCCTTGGACGTGTCCCCGGATTTTACCGTGTCCATGGTGCTTATGGGCAGGGTCTACATAAAAGAAGGTGCGTACGATAAGGCGAGGTCCGTGCTGGAAAGGGTCGTACATTGTAAGGCCCCGGCCTCGAGGGCAGACTGGGCAATGTCCGACAGCCCGGCTGCGCAGGAACTGCTGCATCGTATCGATACGATGCAGCGGGCCGGCCGACAGGGTGGGGGCCCATCGGTACAGGAAGCGCCATCTTTCTTTACCCCGTTCCTTGAATGCCCTGCGCTCTTGGTGCAGGGTGAGCGCGAGCGGAGCGAGCTCCACTTGCCACAGGGTTTAACGCCCTGTGGTCAAGTAACGGGGTTTACATATATTTTCGGGAGGACTACATAGGATTGTATGGGAAAGACAGCGAGACACGTCGACATACTGTTTTTGGACCAGAAGGACGTAAGGGCCGTCATTACGCCCGAAGAGGCATTTGAGGCTGTCGAGTACGCCTTCAGGATGCACGCGTACAGAAAGGTGCAGATGCCTGCAAAGATATACCTCGATTATTACAGGTTCAGGGGCGACCTGAGGGCGATGCCTGCATACATAGTGCCTGCGGGGGCGTCCGGGGTCAAGATCGTCAACTCCCATGCCAATAACAGCAGGGCGGGGCTCCCCAGCGTTATGGCTATATTTGTACTCGTGGAGCCAGAGACCGGCAGACCGATCTCGATAATGGACGCGACATATTTTACCGACTTGAGAACGGGCGCTGCCGGAGCTGTCGCCGCAGCGTATCTTTCGAGGAAGGATGCATCGGTCCTCGGCCTTGTCGGAGCAGGAAGGCAGGCAATGGCACAGCTTGTTGCCATAGCGAGGGTGAGGGGGATAAGGCTCGCAAAGGTGTGTGCAAAAACGAATAAGGAGGCCGTGGACTTTGCGGACCGCATGAGGGGGATGACGGACATACCCGTAGAGGCGTGCGATATGAAGGACGTGTGCGATGCCGATATCGTATCGACCACGACGCCCTCGAGGAGGCCCATTGTAAGGGATGAATGGATACTGCCCGGCACACACATAAACGCCGTCGGCGCGGATGCGCCGGGCAAGCAGGAGCTCGAGCCCGGCATACTGAAGAGGGCGAGGGTATTCCTTGACGACTTCGGCCAGGCCACGCATTCCGGGGAGGTAAACGTGGGGCTGAGCACCTCTGAGATAGTCCCCGGAGACATACAGGGGGAGATCGGAGAGGTGGTGACAGGGAAGAAAAAGGGCAGGGTCTCCCGGAAAGACATAACGATCTTTGACTCGACGGGCCTTGCCGTCCAGGATGTTTCCATAGCTTTGAAAATATACAGGAACGCATTGAAGGTGCATAGGGGCAAAGTACTAAGACTGTTCTGAGCAATCCTTCTTATTCCATTTTTCTGCTTCAGCCCGAAGTGCTGGGTGAAAACACGCAATTTCCGTGGGGTCATGGGTAAAAACACCCATGTCCTTCCATGCGCCTATGTCGCTGTCCAGATTTGTCGTCGTCGGTAAACTGGCACGGTTCCTGATTTAGATATATCTGTGAACAGGCATTTGAAACCTCTACTATTCGTCACGGTATTTTGGTGCTTGATGGTACCCCTTGTTACATGGGGATGGGAGCATGAGTGGATGGAGATCGCCTTCTCTGCCTTGACCGCTTTTGTGTTTTTCGTACTTGCCCGCGCGCTCGATCGCGACAGGATGCCCGCCAGAGTGCCCGGCCTGATGCTGCTTGCGGGCGTAATGGGCGTATGGATCACGGTATCCATACTGTTCTCAAAGGCACCCGTCGACGGACTCGTTGAGAGCGTAAAGGTACTCGGTTCCTTTTTTGTCTATCCCGCTCTGTTCGTCCTCGCCCCCGATGAAAGGGACACGGAGGTGCTCACGATCAGTATTGCGATCGCGGTCATCATAAGCTGCTCAATCGGCATTGCCAGGGTTGCAGGTCTGGGCCATGCTGTGCAGGTTGGCCCATACGGAACTATGGGGCCGGCATCCGTCCTCGGGCTTTCCGGTTCCGGCGCCGCATACGTCGCGTGCGCCCTGCCTTTGCTCATAAGCCAGTTTATCTTCGGTCAAAGGCTACGGAACGTCGTCATCCTCAGCATGGCGATCGTGGAAGGCATCGTCTACGTCATGGTATCGCATTCAAGGGCCTCGTGGGTCGCCATGATCCTCGTTGGTCTCGCCGGCATCTGCATGCTTGTATACGTGGGAAGGAAAAAACAGTTGAAGATGAACCTGTCCCCCCTCTACATAGCGGGCGTGGTGTTTGCAGGGACCCTGCTGCTCTCCTTGATATTCAGCCAGACACACAGTCTGATCGGACACCTCGTGTCTCTATTCGATGTGCATTGTTTCGATAACATCGTGAGGCTGCTTACCTGTAAGTCCGTGCTCCTTGGCATCGTGCCGTCGCATCCTATTTCGGGCGTGGGGTTCGGCGCATTCGGCACCATGTTCCCGCTGTATGCAGACAAAACGCTGGCCTCGCTGACATTCTCGGGCCACATCGCCATGAACTTTGGATACAACGAGTACATCAATGTACTCGCAGAAACGGGCATCCCCGGGTTCCTGATATTTGCGGGCCTGCTCGTCTATACGATACATGGATTCTTCTCGAGCATCTCACGCGCCGGGGAACGTCAGGTGCCCGTCCTTATAGGCGGGTTGCTCGGTGTCGTCAGTCTTGCCGTTATCGGTCTGTTCTCTTTTCCATTCAGGATGCCTGCAACAGGCTTTTTGTTCTGGATGTATGCCGGCATCGGCAGCCTCTCCTCAAAGAGCGGCATTGCCATAAGGCCTTCTCTCTGGAAGGCCATGATCTCTGTACTTGCGGCCTCGAGCCTTCTGGTGTTCGTCACGGCTCTTTACATAGCGATTGCCCGGCCAGAATACGGCGTCTTATACAACAGCCTGCTGTGGTATGTTTTTTAGTCCCTTGATGCTGTTTTTCCCTTCCATATAGACGATCCGGGGCGCGTAGTCGGGCGGTATCTCCAGTTCCTGCATATCGACAAAGCTTGCTATGATTACGATATCGGATTTCCTGATCAGGTGTGCCGCTGCCCCGTTCATGCCGATGACCCTTGAGCCCCTAGGACCTTTTATCGCATAGGTCTCGAGCCTATTGCCGTTGGTCACATCCCATACCCGTACCAACTCATACTCTTTTATGTCGGTAAGATCCATCAACTCTTCGTCGATGGTGATGCTGCCCTCGTAGTTCACGTCGGCCTGTGTGACCAGCGCCCTGTGTATCTTGGACTTGAGCATTGTCCTGTTCATATTTTCTTCCTCCATTTATTCTTTCAAAGAAATGTTATCTATCAATCGTGTAGTGCCTGCGTATGCTGCTACGACGATCCTGCCGTGTGACGATGCGGCTGGTAGGGTGCCCAGCGTCCTTTCATCGACGATGTCTACATAGTCTTCTCTCAGGCCAGCGGACGCCATCTCGCCCCTGACTATACCCATGAGCGACGCACTGTCCTTTTCTCCTTCTTTGAACGCCGCCGCTGCCTTACGCAGGCCCTTTGATATCGATGCCGCGGCTGCCCTCTGTGCCTCCGAGAGGTATGTGTTCCGTGAGCTCATCGCAAGTCCGTCCGGCTCGCGTACGGTGGGCACTCCGACGATCTCCACGGCCATGTTGAGGTCCTCTGCCATCTGTTTTATGATTGTGAGCTGCTGGAAGTCCTTCTCGCCGAACAGTGCGGTGTGCGGCATGACGATATTGAACAGCTTCAGGACGACCGTTGCCACGCCCCTGAAATGACCGGGCCTTGTCTTGCCGCACAGTACATCGGAGAGCCCTGCGACCTCCACGGCGGTCCTGAAAGACGCTGGGTACATCAGGGCCGCATCTGGACAGAAGAGCACGTCCGTTCCCGCACTCTCAGAGAGCACCCTGTCCCTCTCGAAGTCCCTGGGGTATCTTCCAAGGTCTTCTTTCGGCCCGAACTGCATCGGGTTTACGAAGAGACTCATAACGAGGACATCCCCGTGTTTCCTGCCTTCCCTCAGTAGGCTCAGGTGACCGTCGTGCAGATAGCCCATCGTCGGCACGAGGGCTATCCTTTCGCCGTGTGCCCTTCTGTCGAGGGAAAAGCCCTGCATCTCGGTTATGTCCGTTATGATCTTCATTGCTTATTTGTAAGTATGCTCCGGGCCCGGGAACACGCCTTCTTTGACCTCCCTGATGTATTGCTGAATCGCACCTATGGACGCCTCTTTCAGGTGCGCGTACTGCTTTACGAATGTAGGCTGCCTGTCTCCGCTCAGGCCGAGCAGGTCGTGAAACACGAGTACCTGCCCGCTCACCTCCCTGCCTGCGCCTATACCGATGGTCGGGATGTGCAGCTTCGAGGTGATCTCCTGTGCAAGGGCTCCGGGGATGCCCTCGAGAACGACCGCGAATGCGCCGGCCTGTTCGACGGCAGCGGCGTCCCGGATCAAGGCGTTTCGGCCCTTCTCGTCCCTGCCCTGGACCCTGTAGCCGCCCATCCTGTGTATGGACTGTGGTGTAAGCCCTATATGTCCCATAACAGGTATGTCCGCGTTTACAATGGCCTCGATGACCTCTGCCATGTTCTTGCCGCCCTCCAGCTTTACCGCCTCTGCGCCGCCCTCCTTCAGGAGCCTGCCTGCGTTATGTATGGCGTCGCGTGTACCGGTCTGGTACGACAGGAAGGGCATGTCCGAGACAACAAGGCCGTACTCGACCGCCCTGACCACGGCCTTCGTGTGGTAGATGATCTCTTCCATTGTTACGGACAGGGTGGTGTCGTACCCGTCGATCACCATACCCAGCGAATCGCCGATGAGGATGATATCGATGCCCGCCTGGTCCGCTATCGCTGCGGACGGGTAGTCGTAGGCGGTGAGCATTGCCAAACGCTCGCCGGCAGCGTACGCCTTTTCTATACCCGGTATTGAGACCTTTTTTCTTTCCATAAAAAAACTCCGGCCGAGACGACCGGAGTTTTTTTAGATTGCGCTTTATTATCTCCCCGTCTCGGTCTTTTTACCCTTTACGTAAGGCTTCTCGTCCCACGCAGAGCCTGCGGATCCAAGCGGATGTTGCCGCCATAATATACGAAGTATGTCCCCGAGTCAATAGTATTTTGCGCTGTGCGGCGGCACAGATATAACTGCGTAATTAAGGAGGTGGGGCGTTGCAGAGAACGCCCCACCTATCAATACACGGGTCTTACCATACAGGCATCGTCGGCTTGGTACCTGTAATATAGGTATAGGCCCCGTAAGCAGCACCTGCGATGATCTTATTGAGGTTGTATCTTGTTGCAGGTACGAAGTTCTCTGTTGCGGATGCGGGGCATGAGGCGGCCGGCGTTCCGTCCGCTGACCCCTGCGGCTCGCAGAACTCGAGCATCTGGCTTAGATCCACGGAGAGCGCGCCGTTGAACGACGGATCGCCAAAGGACACGTACGGGATCATGGCGGGCATGGTCACGTCGCACCCCTGGTCCGAGAATGTATACTGTGGTGCCGTGATACCGTCGCTCACGATGGGAGAAGTCCCGTCTGTGAAATGGCCGGTGTCTCCGGACCTGTAGTACCAGGGCAGGCCTACCGTGTTGGCCGGTGCGACCTCTGCCTCTACCTGGAACTCGTCGGCAGGGTTCAGCGTTGGGTAATAGTTCCTCAGAGGCTGTGGATCGCTGAAGAGCCTGTACGGGTCAGCGGCGATCACATTGGTCTTGAGCTCGAGTGACGGCACCACGGCATCAATGAGCACGTTGAGGTCTGTTGGCTTCAGCTGCGCCGGGTCTTCAGAGGCGAGGTTGCCTTCTACCATGCCCATGAGCGACTGTATGGCCGGTACGATCTTGTTGTTTACGAAGAAGGGGACGGTTATCGTCCCATCCGGAGAGACAAACATGCTTGTTGCCTGGGGGTCCCCGGACGACCATCTCGACACGCAACTCTTGCCGGAGGTCTCGTCGGTGCATCCGAGCTTGAAGGTATCCAGGGCATCAACGACGCCGTCGTTGTTCACATCGGTATACGCCAGTACCTTCTGCGGGTTCCCGCTGTCCTTCACGAGTGCGTCGGGCAGCCCCCGTGCCTCTTTTATGGCGGACGCCATGTCGCTGCCTACCCTGGAGAGATAGTAAGCGCCTGGCTTGGGCGCGCGGTCCGTGAATGCAAGGAAGTCCTTGCACTGGGCAAGCAGGCCGCCCGCAAACCTTATGGCCCCCAGGGGGTCTTCCTTGAAGTTTGCGATCGCAGGGCTGTTGTAGTTCGAGCCCACCCAGCGAACGACGCACGCCGCATCATAGCTGTGGGCTGACAGCGTGTCGATGAAGGCCATCATGCTGTTGGCCGTGCTGCCGAGTACGCGCGCCTCTGCAGGTCCCCACTGAGTTCCGAGTGCGACCTTTATGTCGATGCTTTTCTGAGAGTAACTGCTGGCGATCGACAGGTCCGGGTGGAATTCGAGCGATAGCGTGGAGAGTGTGAACTCACAGCTATTCGCTTCCACGACAGGTGTCCTTGATGCGATGTCGGTCAGGTCGGCGGTCAGTCCGCTGAAGCTGTCCGCTATGTCGTCATTCAGCAGTCCGGTGATCAGGTTGGTGACGACGGTCGTACCTTGGTTCCCCACGACGTCCTGCACGTCCGCGAGGATGAGACACCACTGTGCATTGCAGTTGTTCTTGTCAAGGTTCAGGGCGGCCTGGCAGGAACTCCTCGCGGTTGAAGGATCGTTGTTGAGCAATGCATTGCTGCCCTGCTGCAGGAGGCCGATCACCTTAGAATTCTGGCCTGAAGCGCTGCCGCCTGAATTACTCTGGCCGCAGCCATTAATGATGAGAACGAAACCCATGAGCAAACCCGAGAAAAGAAAAATCATTTTTTTGTCCATACCCATTTCCCTCCTCACCTTAGGGAATAGCACAGGAAAATTAAAAGTCAAGCATAAGTGTCTGTATGTATGGGTAACGCTATAACCCGGCCTGCACCGCGCGTATCCGTTGACAATAACGGCGGGTTGTGGAAGACAATGGCACCAGAGGAAAGCGTCATAAGCATAGTGGGTGGAAGGAGGTTTTGGACATGTCATACAGGGACGTTTTCGAGGCAGTGGCTGTTACCGTCATACCGCAGGACGGCGGCTTTCCCGCAGGTGCAGCCGATGTCGACATGATGGCAATTTTGAAAGACTCGGTCAGCGCGTTCGGAAGGAGGATCATACTCTTGCGCATTTTTTTCCATTTCATCGATGTCCTGCCCATCGTTACCTTTTCCAGGCCGAGAAGGTTCAGGCACCTCGATAGAGTGGATAGGGAGGCCTTTATACGTGGTCTCGGCGAGAGCAGGTGGATTGCGAACAGGATGATCTTTCTTGTCATCAAGGTCGTTATGATGACGCTTTTCTACAGCTCTCCGGAGGTAGAGAAGCAGATCGGGTTCAAGAGCGGGTGTGCTGCGGAGGACGAATGAAGGAGATCAAAGAGAAGGCCGACGTCTGTGTCATAGGGTCCGGCGCGGGCGGGGCCGTGTGCGCAAAAGAGCTCCAGGAGGCACATCTGTCCGTCGTTATCATGGAAAAGGGCGGCGACTTCTCGAGGCTCGAGCCGGGGGAAGACCTTTTTAAAGGGAGCATCAGGGTCCTGGCAAAGACCAGGGCATTGCAAGGGAACGTCGGCATTGGCAACCCGATGATCCCCGTTGCGTACGGGAGTTGCGTGGGCGGATCTACGGCCCTCAACGCGGGGACGTCATGGAGGGTCCCGCAGAAGGTCCTGAGGACATGGAGGGACGGCCTTGGGCTGGAGGTGTTTACTGACGACTACGTCTCAGGGCTCTCGGAGAGGGTCGAGAGGTTCATCGATATAGGGACCGTGTCGGACGACATCATGGGTATGAGCGGCAAGCTCATGAGAAAAGGGGTCGATGCGCTCGGCTGGAGCGGAGGGCCCGTAAAGAGGAACGCCAGCGGATGCAAGGGCTGCGGTGCGTGCGTGGTGGGATGCCCGTACGATGCAAAGAAGGCCATGCACCTGAGCTACGTCCCGAGAGCGATCGAGCTCGGTGCGAGGCTCCATAAAAAGACACGGGCAGAGAGGATACTCACGAGGCACCAGCGGGTGGCAGGGGTGGAAGGCATAAGGACGGACGAAGACGGCAGGCGGTGGAAGGTCACGGTCAAGTCCCCGGTCGTTGTCGTCGCGGGCGGAGCAGTCTCAAGCGCACTGCTCCTGCTGCGCAACGGCATCGCCAATTCCAGCGGACAGGTCGGCAGGAACCTGAGGGTCCACCCAGGCGTGGTGGTCGGCGCGATCTTCGACGAGGACGTCGAGTGTTGGAAGGGCGTTCCGCAGAGCTACTACTGCGATGAGTTCCTCGAGGAAGGCATTATAATCCTCGTCGGCGCACTGCCCCCACCCATCGGTGCGCTTATAATCCCGGACACCGGGGCGGTGCACAAGGGATTCATGGCGCGGTACAGGGGCTTTACGGACGCGGGTGCACTGATCAGCGATACGTCGAGCGGACGGGTCAGGGCTGTTGGGCACAATGCCCTGATTACATATTCGCTTACCGACGCCGACGTGCAGAGGCTGAAGAAGGGGTTTGGCGCGCTCATCAAGATCTATTTCGCCGCAGGGGCGAAGTCCGTGTTCCCCCTCATGCAACGGGGCATTGCGCTCGGGACGATAAAGCAGGGCGAGGAGTTCATAGAGGGGCATGTCTCGCGCAGCTCGCTTATCACGGGCAGCGTACACCCCATGGGCACGGCACGGATGGGACGGGACCGGACAAGCTCTGTCGTCGATATGTTCCTGGAATCACACGACGTGAAAGGGCTGTTCGTGTGCGATGCGAGCGTGTTCCCCACGTCCATCGCTGTCAACCCGCAGGAGTCCATCATGACCCTTGCCATGCACGCCTCGGAGCATATCGTGGCCCACATGCCGGACTATTCCTGATGCGGGGCTTCCTGTTGCACTTTTTCTGGTAATCTTTTATAGATCAGTACGACGCCAAGGATTACAAAGAGAGAGGAGGACGATATGCTCAAGAAAAACGCCTTCGGAGTTGCGTGCGGTCTGGTGGCCGGGCTTGCTCTGTTCCTGCTGACGAACGCCATGGTCCTGCTCCATCAGGGCGGAGGGACCCTGATCAAGATCAGCCATATCTACTGGGGCTATTCGATAACATTCGTGGGCTCGCTCCTTGGGCTTTTCTACGGGTTCGTCAGCGGCTACGTCTCGGGCTGGTTGACCGCACTGTTCTACAACATCTTCGCCTGAAAAGGCGCCCTCATGCATCAGGTGCATTTTTCGGGTCAAGGAACTTCCTGAGATAATAGAGAGAGGGTACCAGGCCCAGTATCCCTCCGATGAAGATGGATGGCCGTATCCCCAGGACGTCCGCAATACCACCGATGAACAAATTGCCGATGGGGGTGACGCCCATGAACACGATGGAGTACACGCTCATTGCCCTGCCCCTCAATTCATCGGGCGTATTGAGCTGTATCGTCGTGTTCGTGAGCGCCGTAAAGATGATCGCTCCGAACCCTATGAGGAACAGGACCATCATGGCAGAATACATTCCCGTGACGAACGCCATGACCATCTGGAACGCGGACAGAATGGTCCCGCCGATGATGAGGAAGACCGGGCTGGGGCTGCGGCTGCTCCTCAGTGCCACGAGTATGGCGCCTATCAAAGAGCCCACGCCGAGCGATGACATGAGGAAGCCAAAGACCTCAGGGCTGTTGTGGAAGATATACTTTGCGTATACCGGAACGACCACGTTGAAGTTGATCGCAAAGAGCGATACGAGCAGCATCAGCATCATCACATGGAAGACCAGCGCGTTGTTCTTTATGGAGACGAGGCCTTCTTTCACGTCCTCGATCACGTTCTTCCTGGTGGATTTTCCCGGCAGGCCGTCCCTGTCTATCATGAGCAGTCCTGCTATGACCGGCAGAAAGCTCACGCCGTTCAGCAGAAACGTCGTTGCAATGCCTACCCTGGCTATGAGCAGGCCCGCTATGGCCGGGCCTATCAGCCGTGCCAGGTTGAATGTCGTGGAGTTGAGCGCGATAGCGTTCATGAGAGAGTCCCTTCCTACGAGATCGATCATGAATGCCTGTCTCGCCGGAACATCGAGGCTCGTTGCAAGACCGAGGAGCGATGCCAGTACAAGGATGTGCCAGTAGTCCACGACACCCTCGGCCGTCAGGACCCAGAGTAGAAGTGCAAGTATCGCCATGACGGTCTGGGTCAGGATGATAAGGTGCCGCTTTGGGAACCTGTCTACTATGCTGCCCGCGAATATGGACAGGACAAGGATGGGCGTGTATTGTGCTGCGCCTATCAAGCCGAGGAGAAAGGGGGAATTGGTGAGCTTTAATATGAGCCATGCCTGGCCTATGCTCTGCATCCACGTGCCTATGAGGGACACAGCCTGACCGATCCAGAACAGTCTGAAGTCTCTATACCGTAGAGAAGCGAATACCTTTCTCACTATGTTTAGCATTGTTTGGGCTATCAGCAATCTAATGGTAAGAAGGGGTAAAGCGCTTTTGAAAGAGTGGGTGGGGTTTATCTTCTGGCAGTATCATACCGACGGGCGATGCCAACATCGGCGTAATCACGGCCGATCCAAGCACAGGCATGGCAACACCTTCTCTGACGGAGAGGAGCGACGCGGGGGGCTGAAGAACGGAGGCCCGGGAGGTCGGGCCTTTCGTGTTACCATGCCCCATCGCTGCTCTCTTCCAACATCTTTTCTGATTCCTTTTTGGCCTCCTCATCGTCCGGGATCTGCCAGATGCTTGACCAGAGTCGTTCGCCCCCGTCGACTGGAACTATTGCGCCGGTAATGTAATCGCCCGCGGGCGATGCAAGGAATAGGACCAATTGGGATACATCCGCTGGCCTGCCGAAGCGCTTCAGCGGGACCACGCTCCTCTGCGATTCGATAATCTCTCGAGGATAGACGCGCAGCCCCTCCGTTGCGATTGTGCCCGGGGCGACGGCGTTTATCGTTATTTTGTGTCTTGCCCACTCTACTGCGAGTGTCATGGTGAGGTTCGCGACACCCGCCCGTGCTGCGCCCGTGTGTGCAAGTCCCGGAAACCCGCGCCACATGTTTGCGACGATATTTATGATTTTCCCGCCGCTTTGAGGAATCATCCATTTGTTCGCGACAGTAAGGGTCACGTTGAACGTCCCATTCAGATTGTTGTTTATGACGGCGGCCCAGCCCTTTGGGGTGATGTTTTCTGCCGGTGATGGGAATTGGCCGCCCGCGTTGTTGACGAGGACATCAATCTTCCCGAAATTTTTGATGACCGAGTCCACCAGAGACTCTACTTCGCCTATCTCCCTGATATCGCACCGCAGCGCGAGGCAGTCGATCCCCGATTTTTCCAATGCTTCCCTCGCAGACAGAAAGTGCTCTTCCTTTCTGCTCGTGATCACCACGCGTGCGCCCAGTTCGCCAAAAGAACGGGCAATCGACTTCCCAATCCCAGTCCCACCGCCCGTTACGATGACGACCTTGTCCTTAAAAAGGTCCCGTCTGAATACCATCATCAGCCTCCTCGAGAATGATGGTGACTTTAGCACACCGGACAGGTGCAGTAAAGGACACGATAGCCCCTTTTTTTTGTTTACGAAGCCCTGCAACTGTCATAGGCTGCATGCGACAGGAGTTGATACATAATAGTACCAGGGACCCAAGGGGCTCTTATCCCAAAAGTGATCATGGGACTGATAGAACAAAAAGAAAGAGTGTTCGACACTGCGAAGGGAAACACATCCGGACTGCCTGCAATGCTTCCGTGGTACTCTGCGTGGACTGCTTCTCTCTCGCTAGGGAAATACGGAGACGTTATGGGTCGTACCCCCCTTTACCGAAAAGAGCTTTGTTTTACGAGCAGAGGAGAAAACTCTTTCTTCATGATCACAAAGGGGAGAGGAACCAAAATTAAATGTTTGAAATTAAATCCGTTATAAGCTAAAATTCGGTCAGTAATTGCTCTGTTAGGAATAGAGGAGAAAGATGGACAATGAAATTGTCAAAAATTTAATCCTTCCTGTCTCGCTGGCCGCGGGCAGCTTTATAGCGGGATTGATATTCGAGAAAGTAATCCTCGAACGACTGAAAAAACTCGCTTTAAAAACCAGATGGAAGGGCGGCGACCTTATCGCAGATGCGCTGAATGAGTACATCATGCTCTGGTTCATCCTCGGCGGTGTGATGATCGCTGCGGAAAACCTCCCCCTTAAAAACGCGAACATAGAAATCATAGACAAGGTCCTGATAGTCGTATTCATCCTGTCGACAACTATCGTCCTGTCCAGAATACTCACCGGCATGGTCGAGCTCTCGATAAGAAGTACAAAATCGGCCTTCCCATCATCCTCGATATTTACAAACCTGACAAAGGTGATCGTGTTCCTGATCGGCGGCTTGATACGTATCGATAAGGTTGGTAGGTTCGCGGAACAATAAAATAAATGGAGAAAGGGGGAAGTATGGGTGTAGTCGAACATAAAAAAGAGGGACACCTGTTCATCATTACTATGAACAGGCCTGAAGCTATGAATGCCATAAATTTCGAACTCGGCAGCGGACTGCTGAAGACGCTGATCGAGGCGGAGTACGATGAGGGCATAAGAACGATTCTGCTGACGGGCGCGGGCAGGGCGTTTTCGAGCGGAGGCGATGTCAAGGAGATGATTGCGAGTCCTGAGCCCAGGGGCAAACACTTTAAAGAGCTTACCGTCTACCTGAACGGCATCATCAATACGATAAGGATGATGAAGAAGCCGATCGTGGCCGGTATGAACGGAACGGCAGCCGGGGCAGGCGTAAGCCTTGCGCTCGCATGCGACCTCATTACGGCGGCCAGGTCGGCAAGGTTCAATCTCTCGTATACGAAGGTAGGCCTCACACCGGACGGCGGCATTACCGCCATGCTCTCGTACCATGTGGGACCAAAAAGGACGATGGAATACATACTCCTGAACCCGGACATCCCGTCACAGCATGCCATGGAGATCGGACTCGTAAACAGGGTATTCGATGACGGTACCTTCATGGAGCAGACCGTGTCGTTTGCGCAGGAGATTGCCGAAGGGCCTACCACGGCATTTGCGTATGCAAAAAGGAACACGAACATGGCATACGCAGGTATGCTTGAGCACATACTCGAACTCGAAAGGGAAGGGATATCCGCATGTGGCGGTACAGACGACTTCAGGGAGGCAGGGAATGCATTCATGGAAAGGCGCAAGCCGGTATTCAGGGGCAAATGAGCGCTCATGTTTTTTGGTTCCTCTCCCATTTGTGATCATGAAGAAAGAGTTTTCTCCTCTGCTCGTAAAACAAAGCTCTTTTCGGTAAAGGGGGTTACGCCCCATAACGTCTCCGTATTTCCATAGCGAGAGAGAAGCAGTTCACGCAGAGTACCACGGAAGCATTGCAGGCAGTCCGGATGTGTTTCCCTTCGCAGTGTCGAACACTCTTTCTTTTTGTTCTATCAGTCCCATGATCACTTTTGGGATAAGAACCTGTTTTTTAAGCTCTAAAGGAAACGAAAATCTGGTGATGGCAGGGACAGTGTCCATCTTGACCGGGTTACGCCCGGTTTTATATTATTAACAGTGGTATACTATTACAAAAATCATCGGTTAAAGTGTACACAGGGGGGACTATGATAAAAATAAAGAGAATATATGAGAAACCCTCGGATGCGGACGGTTTCAGGATACTCGTAGACAGACTGTGGCCAAGAGGGGTGAGCAAGAAAGACGCGAAGGTCGAATTGTGGTTGAAAGAGATTGCACCGGGAGACGATTTGAGAAAATGGTTTGGCCATGACCCTGAAAAGTGGGATGAGTTCAAGCGCAGGTATTTCAAAGAGCTGGACGCCCTGACCGGTAAAGACGGACTCCTCGGCGTTATTGCGGAGCGCTCGCGGAAAGGTGTTGTTACATTGCTTTTTGCCGCAAAGGACGAAGACCATAATAATGCCGTTGCACTTATGGAATACCTTCACACGAAGCATAAGATTTGATACAATGTCGGCAGATTGGGGGTCTTATGAGGATACAAAAAGTTTGTTAAAACAGTATCATGCCGGACAATAGAATAGCCGATAAGACGTATCGTTCAACCGATACTCTTTCTCCATGGTGGAAACGGACTGTTGTACTTATTATGATAGGTGGATTCAGCGTTCTGCTCTGGGTATCCGGAAGGACATATACCTCTATGCCTCCGGTTCCGGGGAAGGTCATAAACACATCGGGCAAAATAATTTTTACCGATAAAGATATTATTGCCGGACAGGAAGTATTCTTAAAGTATGGATTAATGGACAATGGTACGATCTGGGGACATGGTGCTTATGTTGGTCCTGATTTTTCAGCACAGTATCTTCATACCCTCTTTATCGATGCACGTAATAGTATCGCAAATAAACAATACAATAGGAACTTTAAAGAGCTTAACAGGGATGAACAGATTGATATACAAGGGGAAGTGCGGGCATTGCTAAAAACGAATCGATACAATCCCGAAACCGGAACGCTGCTTTTTACGGATCCCGAAGAGTTATCTTATTATAGACAAATAAAAACATGGACAAATTATTTCCAGGACCCGGCAGATAACGGCGGGTTACCGGTAAAATACATAAATAATTCCGATGAACTGAGATCCCTTGTTGCTTTTTTTGCATGGACGGCATGGGCTTCCGTGACGAACCGTCCGGGAAAGGATTATTCATATACAAATAATTTTCCCTATGATCCGGAGGCTGGGAACATACCGCCACCGGCCACAATACTGTGGAGTACACTCAGTATTATTACGCTTCTTGCCGGAATAGCCGTTGTTCTTTTTGTTTTCGGTAAATTCGATTATCTCGGATGGAAGGATAAAAGAGAGCACGTGCATCCCCAGATGATGCCGGGCAGCAGTATAACAGAGAGTCAAAAGGCAACGATTAAATTCTTTACGCTTTCCATGATCCTCTTTCTGGCACAGGTGTTTGCCGGAGGTGCAGTTGCACATTATAAAGCAGATGCAAGCAGTTTTTATGGATTCAATCTGTCTGACTTACTCCCGAGTAACATTTTGCGCACATGGCATTTGCAGTTGATGTTTTTCTGGATAATAACGGCGTATATAGGTGGAGGATTGTTCCTCGCACCCGTTATAGGCAAGGAGTTTAAAAAGCAAAAAACCGATATAAATATCTTATTCGTAGCGACAGGGGTTGTCATTTTTGGAAGTCTTTTGGGTGAGTTCTTCGGTATAAATCAACTTCTCGGCAAACTGTGGTTCTGGTTTGGTATTCAGGGATTGGAATACCTTGAGCTCGGGCGCGTATGGCAATTTCTCCTTATAGCCGGTCTTGTGCTATGGGTCATTATCATATATAAGGCCGTGGCACCTGTCAGGAACAACCCTGATCACAATGAGATCCCTTCTCTTTTTCTCTCTGTATCCGTTGCTATACCGCTTTTCTATCTACCCGCTGTATTCTTTACCGATGCGAGTAATTTCTCTGTGATTGATGTGTGGAGGTTCTGGATCATACACCTGTGGGTCGAGGGTTTCTTAGAGCTTTTTGCAACGGTGATGGTTGCCACCATATTCTATCAACTCGGTCTCGTTTCTCATCAAGCAGCGACGAGGGTAATATACCTCGATGCTATTCTATACCTCGGGAGCGGGATCATAGGTACAGGACACCACTGGTACTGGACAGGACAAACGAACATAACCCTCGCTCTTGCTGCAATGTTTTCAGCTATGGAGGTCGTACCATTGACGCTCCTGACACTCGATGCATGGGACTTCATAAAATTAACGAGGAGAAAATGCGATATATGTGGAAAGGATGTATCAATCCCTCATAAATGGACGTTCTATTTCCTGATGTCTGTAGGGTTCTGGAATTTTGTCGGTGCAGGCATATTCGGCTTTCTGATAAATCTTCCGATCGTGAGCTATTTTGAAGCAGGCACAATGCTGACACCGAACCATGCACACGCGGCAATGATGGGTGTATTCGGTATGCTTGCAATGGGACTTATGTTTTTCGTCTTCCGGGAGGTGTTGACGGATAAGCAGTGGGAAGGCATAGAAAAGTATGTAAAGTTTTCTTTTTGGGGACTGAATATCGGACTTACACTTATGGTTGTAACAAACCTCTTTCCCGGCGGGGTGCTTCAATTGCTCGACGTCTTGAAAAACGGCTACTGGCATGCAAGGGGGCCTGAATTCTTACATGAAAGACTTATGCATATTTTAGAATGGTTACGCCTGCCAGGAGATGCAATTTTCATAGGAATCGGTGTCATACCCGCCGCTATTGCCGCGCTAATAACCTTTCGGCATATAAGCAGGTCGGGTTAGGTGATTGGATGAAAATAGACATAGTCGGGTCTCCGAATTCGAGATACAGGTTGTTTTTTCTTTCGGCAGTCGCCGGGTTCGTCGGCGTCCTGGCCGGCATCGTTTCTTTCATCCTTTACAGCCTGATTGGCCTGTTTACAAATTTATCTTTTTACCACAGGTTCTCTTTCCGATTCATAAGCCCCGAAAACAATACGCTTGGCTGGATCGCAATTTTTATCCCTGTCATCGGAGGACTGATTGTAGGTGTCATGGCAAAATATGGTACTTACAAAATCAAGGGGCATGGCATTCCCGAAGCTATCGAAGCTGTCATAACGAATAAAAGTAAGATCTCGGCCAGGGTGGCGATACTCAAACCTCTTTCTGCCGCCATTGCGATCGGTACGGGCGGTCCCTTCGGTGCGGAAGGGCCGATCATCCAGACCGGCGGTGCGCTCGGTTCTCTTATCGGTCAATTTATTCCAACGACCGCAAACGAGAGGAAGATATTGCTCGCATGCGGTGCCGCGGCCGGAATGGCAGCGACCTTCAGCACGCCGATTGCGGGCGTGATCATCGCGGTTGAACTCCTGCTCTTCGAGTTCAGACCAAGGTCTTTTATACCTCTCGTCATAGCGAGTGCAGTTGCAACCGCAATCGGGGTTCAATGGGCTACAGAAGAGAACATGATACGTTACCAGTATAAAAATGCAAGGCTTCTTTTTATCGGTATTAATCCACATCACGGATCATTCCGTCGGGGGGTGCCTTTCTCCAATAATAAACTTTTCTGGTATCTTCTTTCACGTTCGGGAATTATTGCCGAAAATGAGACCGATCTGAGAGACGAAATCAAGCTGAAGCAAATATACATAAAGAAATTCAACAAGGTTTATAAAATCGGATTTGTGAATATTATCGACAGACCCACGCGCGACATCACCGAACTGGAAAAAGATGAAGAAATCCCGGGCAGAAAGAGAATCTATAACATAATCCGGTTATACCGGCCTGTTGTCGCCTGCTTCATTGGGAAAATAGCTTACCAAAAGTTTTTAGGCTCTAAAGAGGTTTTGTTCGGCTGGCAAAACGATATCCAAAAATCAAAGGTTTTTGTGATGCATTTCCCATTGCGGGGAAAACCCGCTGTACGAATAAGAGAATTGAAAATGATCGCGCAAGCGGCCAAAATGGACTAACGGACCAATGAAGAGACATCATGTTTTATAATATACGTCTCACAGGGAGCCGCAGACAGTTTTGTCCTTTAGGAAGTCGTGTTTTTTTATAGACAAAGATAAGAGAAAAACCTCCTGACTAAAATTATGCTTGACATCCGTTTTTGACTGTGTCTTTAATATAAATCCCCAAGAGGGAAGTAGTTCTTTGAGAATTTAATAGTGGATAGTTATATTTCTTTGAGCCAATTTTTTGTTAAGAGTTTGATCCTGGCTCAGGACTAACGCTGGTGGTACGCATAACACATGCAAGTCGTGCGAGAAACTTCGAGCAATCGGAGGAGTAAAGCGGCGAGCGGGTGAGTAACGCATGGGTAATCTACCTTCAGAACCGGGATAACCCGTCGAAAGGCGGACTAATACCGGATAATCTGATTAACTGGGATGTTGATCAGCAAAGAGGCCTCTGTTTACAAGCTTTCGTCTGAAGATGAACCTGTGTCCGATCAGCTTGTTGGTGAGGTAACGGCCCACCAAGGCTATGACCGGTAGCTGGTCTGGAAGGACGACCAGCCACACTGGAACTTAAACACGGTCCAGACTCCTACGGGAGGCAGCAGTGAGGAATTTTGGGCAA
>JAMCVD010000030.1 GCA_023381995.1 Deltaproteobacteria bacterium | reverse complement strand
TCTCTCTCGCTATGGAAATACGGAGACGTTATGGGTCGTACCCCCCTTTACCGAAAAGAGCTTTGTTTTACGAGCAGAGGAGAAAACTCTTTCTTCATGATCACAAATGGGAGAGGAACCAGTTTTTGAAGAAACTTGACAGGCGAACAAAAATCATATTTATTCGGATTGGATATGAATAGCCTTTGACTATACCTGTTAAGGAGAATGCTATGGATCGTACAGAAATCTATAATCTCATTGCAACTTTCTTCGAGGAACAGTTCGAGATTCCGAAGGAGAAAATCAAACCCGATGCCAATCTCTTCAAGGATCTCGATATGGACAGTATAGATGCACTGGACATGGTCGGCATGTTAGAGGCTCAGATAGATATCGATGTCGACGTCGATGAGCTTACCAATATCCGTACTGTCCGGGATGTCGTGAATTTTGTCTCCTCAAAGATCGGTATTCCTGCATGACGATACCGTTCCCATGAGCGAAATATGGGTAATCCCCGAAAGCTTCACGCACAATGAGAAGGGCATAGAAAGCTCTTTTTTTGTTCCAGGGGACTCCCCCTGGTTTTCAGGGCATTTCCCGAGCATGCCCATCCTCCCTGCGATCGGCATGCTCGGTATGGTGTATGACACCCTTACCGCATATTCCGCACATCACGGTGTCCGACTGACCATCCAGGGAATAAAGAGGGTTCGTTTCAGACAGGTACTGAAACCCGAATCGCATTTTCGCGTGTCCATTGCAATTGCGTTGCAGCCGTCCGATGGCGGTCTCCACGCCTCTTTCCAGTGTATGTCGGACGGTGACAAAGTGTGCGACGGCATACTTGTTGTGGGTAGGGAAAACACCTGAGAAGAGAGAAGATGTATACAGTAGATGACCTTATCCCTCACCGGGACAGGATGAAAATAGTCAACGATATCATCGAGGTGGATGATGCCCACTGTATAACGCAGTCCTTTGCCACATCACTATGGCCGTTATGCAATGGTAAACAGATCAACTCCATCATTATCGTGGAGCTCGTGGCACAAACCGCTTCGGCCTTTGTCGGCTGGCAAAAGCGGAATATGACAAAGACCGGGGGGGAAGGGGTCATTGTCGGGATAAAAAAAGCCGTTTTGGCCGTTCCGTTTATCCCGGTGGGCAGCCGTTTGAGGACCTCCTGCAGAATGCTCGTAAACCTACATGACCAGTATGCCGAGTTCGAAGGGGAGGTGCACGATGATCGAACAAGCTACGGTCATGTCCATCTTCAAACATTCAGTGTGCGGGCTATGATGTCGGACAAGAACGATCCCGTCCCATGAACGAGGTGCCGCTGGATATATCCGCTGCCGTTCTCCCTTCCCGCGAGATGCTGGGAAGGGAGTATATCCTTGGAGGTGCATCGTACGGCGATATCCTCCGTCTGGCTGCTTCCATCGTCTCATGGAGTTCGCACAAGGGCAGACACGGGCACCCCCTCTGCCTGGGAACTTCCAGCAAAGCGCTCCTTATGGCCGCAGTCATCGCGTCTCTGGACAACGGGCCAGGGCTGGTCGTCCCTGCGTCCCTCTCCGGACCGGTGATTGCCGAGGCATGCGCCGCGACCCGAGCGTCTGCCGTTTTGACCGATCGATCCATTGCCCTGCCGAAGGGTATTCATCCGGTCCCCCTGCACGGAGAAAAGGCAGCCGTATTACCATGGCGCCTTCAACGGGAAACAGACAAGCCATTCCTCTGGCTGTACACCGGAGGCTCGACCGGTGCACCAAGGCTTTGGCCGAAGACCCCGAACAACCTGATTGGCGAAGCCCTCAACCTTAGAGATGTATTTGCCATCGGAGAAAACGACGTTCTGGTATCCACCGTACCCCCGCTGCACATCTACGGACTGTTGTTCTCGGTGCTCCTGCCGTTTGTTGCCCATGCACGCGTCAGCGATGACACCCCGTATTTCCCGCGCGAGATTGTCCGGGCCGTCGACCGAGCAAGGGCCACCGTACTCATCGGCTCGCCCATGCACTATCGGTCTCTTTCCGCATCTTCGTTTCGCATGAAGCACCTCAGACGTGCCTTTTCCTCGGGAGGGTTCCTGGAAGAAGCAGACAGTCTGCATTTTACCTGTGCTACAGGGGCCGGTGTCAGCGAGATCTACGGTTCCACCGAGACCGGCGGAGTCGCAATCCGCTGCCGGGCAGAGGGGCAGTCCGCCTGGCAGCCATTTTCGTGTGTCCGCTGGATGATGAACAGGGGACGCCTCGCTGTATCTTCTCCGTTCCTGTCGCCGAATCTGCGGACCAATAAAGAGGGCTTTTTTACCACCGGAGACGTGGCTTCTGACTTCGGGGATGGCACATTCCTGCTCCATGGCAGAGCGGACGGAATCGTCAAGATCGGCGGTAAGCGGGTCAATATCGCCGCGATCGAGCAAAAGATAAAGTCCCTGTCGTACATAACGGACGCATGGGTCCTGTCCCTTCCTTCTCGCTCGGGGCGCGAGCATGATCTTGCTGTGCTGATCGTGACAAAGAGGACACCGGCATACCTCAGAAAGGTTTTTGCACGGATTTTGGAGCCAACGCACCTACCGAGGCGGATCGTCAGAGTCCCTTCCATTCCCACGGCGCCATCGGGCAAGCGTGATCACCGTGGGGCCCTGCTCCTGCTTTCACGACAGGAAGACAGGTCACGATAGTATGCATTGTCCCATGAACCCAAGACCCGGCTCAGGGCTCCGGGACTTCGAGGACCGTGAACACGTGATCGCCTACCGATGCATGGGCAGCCTCGAGGGTTCTGCCCCGGATTGATACAATACTCCGGTCTCCTGCGATCTCCTTCAGCGCAACGCCGGACCATGCAGCAGGCAGCGACATGCCGAACACCTTTGCTGCACATTCCTTTGTCGTCCAAGCCCTGATTGCCGCCTGCCCTTCGCCGAGAGGGGAGCGTGCACAGAGGTCCTGCTCCGCCGGCATCATATAGATATGCGCTCCTCTCAGAAGGACGGTGTTGAGTCGTTCTACATCAACGCCGATAGGGCTGTCTCCGCCCACGGCGACAGCGAAGCGGTCATCATGGGCCGCACTACAGTAGAACTGCTGCCTGCTTCCCGGCACGATGCACGCGGGGTGGATGTTGTCGGGTGCGATGGTCTCTATACGTGACGGGTCGGCCGGAGCTCCAGTCTTATAGAGGATGCGGGCGAGGCGCTTGAGCGCGATCCGTGCCCCTCTATATCTGTTTCTTTTCCCGTGACACCGCCTCTGTTCTTCTTCCGTCTCATGCCGGGACAGCGCCTTCCCGGCGAAGGGCAAGATGCTCGTCAGCTCCACGACGGACATGCCCGTGCCCTTTCCCCCGAGCGTCCGGAGCTCGTCATGGCCGTGTGCCTTCACCCATTCGGGCACCCCCATCCTGTCCTGGAATATATTTTTCATCTTTACGCCGAAGGCAACCTCGCACAGCTCTCCGCCGGCATCGTATATCCATATATCGAAGCGAAGTGTGTCCTTCCCATCTGCCCCTCCTGGTACAACCCTGCAAAAGTATACCTCCCCTGCAACGGCCGGATGGATAATCTTCCTGCCGGTATACCCCACGGGGAAGGCGACATAGCCATGGTAGCGCTGTCCCCATGCACAGGCAACATGGAACGCTGCGTCGAGGATGAAGGGAGAGCCCAGCAGGGGAGCAGTGTCCCCGATGCGAGGTGCCTTCAAGGTCGCGACGGCGCCGTCCCGGAACAGGAACACTGTCCCTCCCGCATTGTGAAATGACGGGCCAAAGGGTACGAGTTCCTGGTAAAGTCTTTCTGCGGGCAATGCATAGCATACGCCATCGCCGGCACATACACTGTCGATGGATAAGGGCGCTGGAGGATGTATGTCCGAGAATGTCACGCGCGCGTGCTCCCGGATGCGCGAGATGGTGCCTCTGGGCGCATGCACGACGGTGCCCAGCGAGGTGGCCAGGTCACCGCTGTCCTCTGTCTCAATGTCTGCGATGGCATCGAGAGAGGCCTGCTCGGGAGAGAGGGGAAGGAACCTGAGGAATTCGGCATCGCGTGAGTCCAGTACCCGGCGTCCCGGGAATTGTGCTGCCACGGCCCGGGCAAGCCTTTCGAGGGACTCCGCCGCCGGATACACGGATCGCCCTCCCACCCTGTGATCCGCAAGATAAGGACGATTTTGTATCTGGATAGCAATCCTCATGCAGCTCTTTATTTCGGGAATGTCTCCCACAGGTGGACGGTTTTTTTATCTACTGCTACGGGCCATCCCGATGGGCTCATTGCACAATGCTGTGTAAAGCCCGTACAGACCATTTTGCCGGTCTCTGCATGGGTAATGACGTACTTGAATGCGACCTTGACACGGCCAATCTCTGCCGGGCGCGTGTAGATCCACATAGGGTCATCGTAGTAGAGCGGCGAATGGTAGGTTACCCCGAGATCTATGATGGGGTACACGTACCCGCTGTCTTCGACCTCCTTGTACGGATACCCGACGTCCCGCATCAGGCTCGTACGCCCGAGTTCAAAGTATCTGAGATAATTCGCATGGTAGACCACCTCGGATCTGTCGGTGTCAGCGTAGAGCGTCCGGTTGAACACCCTGTGCCAGATCAGCCTGCCGATGGCATCGCGGATGAAGGGAGAATCGTTGCTTATAATTTCCGGCTTGAAGAGAGGGGGCCTCATCTAAACCCCCCTAAACACGACGCAGCAATTCGTCCCACCGAAACCGAAGGCGTTTGACATGGCAATCTCAACCTTTTGTCTTCTCGCCTCGTTGGGTACGACATCAACGGGAGGGAGCGCCGGGTCAGAGATATGGTTCATGGTCGGGAGGATAATCCCCCGCTGCATGCCCTCTATTGTGAGGGCACCCTCTATGGCCGCGGCAGCTCCCAGGGTATGCCCAATCTGGGATTTGTTGGATGAGATGGGAACGCGGGCGAGGTTACTGCCGAATACTTCCCTGAGACAGTTTATCTCGTTCAGATCGCCCTTGGGCGTCGAGGTACCGTGGGTATTTACATAGTGAATATCCCCGGGCTGTAACCCTGCATCGTCAATGGCTTCCCGCATCGCCCGGACGACGGTCGGTCCGTTCGGCCGTGTGAAATGGTAGGCATCGGATGTCCAGCCTACGCCCATGATCTCTGCCCTTGGCTTGAGTCCGTAGAGGGGGACCATTTCCTCTGCCGCCAGGACGATGACGCCGGCGCCCTCCGACAGGACGAAGCCCTGGCGGTCGACGCTGAACGGTCTGGACGCCTGCCCGGGATCGTTCCATGCCCGGTCCTTGTCCGTCACCTTGATGACTGCATTCATATTGGCAAACCCATGGAGTATCTCCGGCATAATCGGCGTATCGACTCCGCCGGCGAGCACAAAATCGCTGTCACCGTCCCGTATCATCCTGGCACCAAGCCCTATGGCGTAGTTGCCTGAAGCGCATGCGGCCTGTGGAGAAAAAATCGGGCCCGTGAACCCCAGAAGCATGCTTGCCTTTCCCGAGGGAAGATTGGCACAGAGATTGGGGAGGAGATAATTACTGACAAAGTTTGGCCCCTTCTCCTGTAAATTGATCGTTGCCTTCCTATAGGCATCATGACCATTGATCGCAGAGCCTATCATACATGCGGTCCTTTCTTTGACACCGTCTACCATCTCGAGCCGTGCATGCTCCAAAGCGTCTTTGCAGACCGCCATCGTCAGGATCACGTACATCGCATTCCATTCTTTGGCCTCTTTCTCGTTGGAGAAATCCAGGCGTGCAGGGTTCCAATCGGGAATCTCTCCGACCACGTTTGCCGGTGTGTCCACCCGGCAGCGCGTCACGCGGCGGAACCCTGTTTCCCCGTGAACGGCCCGCTTCCACGTTTCATCAAGCGTCTTTCCCAATGGTGTCGCAATCGCGTACCCTACCACGAAAACCCTTCTGTTTTTCGGTGACTTCATGCTCTCCTCATCTTACTCTGTGAAATATGGTACAGGCATTGGCCCCGCCGAAGCCGAATGCGTTCTTCAAAACATACTCCTGCCGCAGCGTTCTCGCGGACCCGGGGACGCAGTCGATGCTTATTGCCGGATCGGGCGTATAATTTATCGTTGGCAGGATCGTGTCTCTCATCATGCCCTCCATGGCGAGTATGCTCTCCAGCGCGCTGGACGCCCCCATTGCATGGCCGATCATGGACTTGTTCGCACTGACAGGCGGGATATTGTCCTGAAAGACCTGCTGGAGGGCCTTGTACTCGACCTCGTCTCCCACCCTGGTGGACGTTGCATGCGCGTTGATCGCGCTGATCTCCCGGGGGCGTATGCCCGCAAGCCGCAGGGCGTTATCGATACATTGTACGATGGTGTCCTGCCGCGGCACTACGGAGTGGTAGGCATCGGCGGTCATGGACCATCCTGACAGTTCTATGGAGTAGCCCAATCCATGCGCCTCTGCAAATTCCTTTGTCGAAAGTATGATGCACCCCGCGCCTTCCGATATGATGAATCCGCGTCTGTCCACGGAAAACGGCCTGCTTGCACGTGCGGGCGCCTCCGGTGCCGGCTGCGAACCGTCCTGGTATGCCCCGTTCATCGTGGCAAACCCGGCAACGATACTTTCCACCAGCGGGAAATCCACTGCCCCGCAGATGGCAACATCCGCCATACGGCTCTGCAATAACAGCGCCCCAATAATCATTGAAGTGCTTCCCGTGGCACAGGCAGTCACTGTGGTCACGATCGGCCCTGTGGCATTGGCCAGGATGGATACCTTGCCTCCTACCATATTGATGCAGGAATTCGGGTTGACATACGGCTTGGGCAGTTGTCCGGACTGTACCATGGTCCTGTCGGCATCGAGGACCGCATCGAGTCCTCCGATCGCCGTACTGAAGGTAGTTGCTGTTCTCGGAGATACTGCTTCGCTCACGTCCAGGCCGATCTTTTGCAGGGCACGATGGACCACGAGCATTCCGTATCTAAAAACCGGTGACTTCCAGTGCACCATCTCCCGTGGCCGCAAGAACGGGTACGGCGCAATGTCCACATCGGCAACCTGTCCCGCCACCTGCACAGGAAAGTTCTCCCGCAACGGGAACCTCGTCAGCGGGCCGATGCCGCTTTGCCCCTGTACAGCTCGGCCCCATTGCTCCTCGAAAACAGTACCCAGAGGAGATACGGAGTCATACCCGAGGATTACAGGACGGACCATCTGCATAGGCTGTCTTGATCGACGCTTCAACCATTACCACGGTATGAAGCGGTATAATTTGGCAAACATCTCGTAGACCTCGACCCAATGCTGGAAGTCCTCGGGACTGCGCATGTGCGCCCGCTTGTTGACCATTACCCAGCTCATGTGGGCTGCTCCATCCTTGCATGTCGCACAATCCCGGGTTGCCGACGTGCAGCAGCGGTGCGTCGTTTTGAGGTCCGCCCCCCACCGTATGAACCGTATGAGGCGTTTGGGCTGAGGGTCCCGTGTGTCCATCGGCTCGGTAACAGAAGGGCACTCCATCCATCCCCATGTCCTGTCCAACATCTTTCCGCTTGTCAATATCTTATGGTAGTATTTGCTGGATATGACCGTGTTGCTGTACCTCTCCAGCATATCATCCATCTCATCCCGTACCCGCTCGAGTATCCCGGGTGTCCACACAAAGCCTTCCACGTCCTCATCGTTCGAAAACAACTGTAGATGTACCTTTAAACCGGCATCCTCGATCTTTTTGACAATCCGCTCGATCGTACCGTTGCCAACCTGCTTTGGGGTTATTGTGTACAGATAATACGTGTAAGGGTCTCCCTTATAATTCTTGAGGGAGGTGCCGAACGTGTTCTTGCCCCGGAGGGTCTCTTCTTCATGCTCGTCCCCCCACAAGGAAATCCCGACCATCATGTCGGGGAAACGGTCTCTGGGGACTTTGATGAGACCGTTTGTGGCGCAGTACGTGGGGATACGTTTGTAAAACGCCTCGATCCGGTCGAGGAACAGAGTGGGTTCGCCGCCGATCAATATCGCGAGGTTTACTCCTCTTGCCTTCTCGCTCTCTACGAACTCCTCCCATCTGCCGATGTCTTTTTCTTCCTCCAGCTTGTGTTCATCGGACGAAAAGAAGAAACAGCCCTTGCATCTCAGGTTGCACTTGTTCGTCATATCGTAGATGGAGCTGCGTATGTTGAGGTGAGAAATGGCGTTATACCGTTGTTTCCACTCTCCGCTAAGAAGCGTACTTACTGTTTGCATATATTCTTCCCATCTTCAGCGGGCGGAGACTGCACGACCGAATCCATAGTCTTCCAGTATTGCTTTTACCATCTTGTCTATCATCCTGTATGCCCACTTCCTGATCTCTACTTTTTTCGATCCTCATTGATAACTCTCCTGCATCCCCCCCTGCCAACGATAGCATGCTTACAGCCAGCATGGTTATCCCTGCTACTGCACCAAAGATCTTTTTTTCTTACACATAAGCCGCTCCTTTAAATTTATTTTTTTAACAGAGCAATATTCCGCTCTCTATAGAATTGTAGTATATTAAAAACCGGGCGGTTGCTCTCTATGAGAACAGAGATTCTCCCCCTTCTCGTATCCTTTGACCCAGACCGCAAGGTAAGTATCGACATAATCGAGCCATGATTTAAAGGCCTCCGGGTGAGCGGTATGTCTGTTGAGCTTCGATGTAACGATAGAGCTTCCTGCCGCATAGTGCCTGCAGTCGTTGCAATCGGTGTCCGGGACACAGCAGGCCGCGTCCCTGTCCCAGGTGAGGTCCGTTCTGTACTGCCGAAACGATCTGCCGAGGCCAAAGGCGGCAGACGGATTCATGCGAGGATACGGACACGAAAACAGCCGATAGAGGCTGCTCGTATGGGTATGCACGACGGCGTTGTAATGCGAGAACAGTACGGATTCTGGGTAGCGGTCCATGAGATCGAGCATGACCGTGCGGGTCTTATCCAGCGTTTCCCCGGTATGCGATAGTTCCCCTGAATAGTTCAACGGTGCTGAAAACATATTGAATGTGATTTTACATTTGTTGGACGCCATGATCTCCACGACTTCCTGTGCCTCATCGATATTGTTCCTGCAAAACGTATACACGAATGCAGCACGCGGGTCTCCCGCATAATTATCGACCTGTTTTTTTAGCAGATTTTTGGCTTTTCTAACCCTGGAACTGGTCTCGTCGTTGCCCCACACTGAAATATGTATCTTGTATCCGACCGATTCCGGGATGCGCCTGAGCCCATTCGTTGCTATGCATCCCAGGGGGATCTCATCGTAGCACGCCTGGAGCAGGTCGGGCACGAGCGAGGGCTCGGCCCCGGCGAGGACCACGAATGTTATTCCCCTCGCTTTCTCCTGATGGAAAAGGTCGCGCCATGCCGCGGGATCAAGGTTTTCCTCCGTGAATTGTTTTTCGCCATTATAGTAGTAACACCCATCGCATCGCATGTTGCATCGTGTTGCCATATCATAGGTTGATTCTCTCAAAAAGAAGTATTTCCTGACCTTTTCCCATCGTTCCCTTACACGGGTATCCTTCAGAAGGTCTGAAAATGTCCATTCCCCTGATAAGGGTAATCTCTCGGAAAGCTGTACTACGGTATTGTTTAACACCATGATAGTTCTATCACTTTCAAAGTGATTGCACATCTTACGGCCACTGTCAAGATTTTGTAATTGTTGTTAAATAAGTCTTGAAAGGTCAGTTTATCTGAGGACTTCTATGATAGCATACCCCCGAAGTACCAGATGATTGTGTACAGCGATGAACCACGCGAGGTCAGGTGCGGTCATCCCAAAATCCGTGAACCGAGCATCGATAGCTGTCGATAGAGCAAACGTCGTATTCCCTGTCCTCTGGAAGGACACGACAGTGTCGAAATCTTTTGACCCGCCCGCCACGGTAAGCCTGCCTGTTATGTGCATTTTACCCGTATCGCTGTGCAGGGCATTGAGGATGTCTTCTTTCAGCCTTCCCTCTGCCAGGAGCCTCTCTTTTCCCACCTGCACAACGAGAGGGGCATTATCCTTGTCCGGTAGCCTGATGGTAACGGTCGCGTTCTGAGGGCTGGTCTTCAGTACCATGGTTTGGTTGGCGGAGTGCAGCACACTTGCGATAGGCTCTCCGTCTATTTTTAACAATGCAAAGGTTATTTCTGGATACTGTGAGGACTTCAGGTACAGTGTCCTTACAGACCAGTCCCTCATCGGCCTGTCGGTCTTGAACCCGGAAGAGGAGATCAGAAGCTTCGCCTGCACACTTTCCGGGGACGTGAGCAGATCAAGGTTGAGCTCATCATTGCGTCCGATTACCGTTTTGAGGGAAGACCCAAGATTGGTCTCCTCGGCCTCGTACGAGACGAACGCACGGGTAACCCGGAATTCTACGGTACGCTTCTGCTGTGTCGCTATGAGCATGGAATGAAGCACTATGCCCGCCAAAAGAATCATGGGAATACACCTCCTTTTTTTTGCTCTCTTTATGATAGTATAAAGTGTCAAGAGAATAAGTCAAGATCGGGCCCTTTGACAGACGCCATATTTTCATGCTTGACACCGGCGCGCGAGATGATAGAAAGAGATACAGGGAAAGGGACGGTGCACTGTCTATTTTGGCGTACCCGGCAAAGGGAATTACCGGGGGGAAGTGCTTCACGGCAACGAGACGAGAAGGTTCGCGGATACAGGGCGCTGTCACCGGATAACAAGGAGAAAACATAACAAGGAGCAATAGCGTATGAAGTTTCATTTGATCTTTCCGAAGTGGCCCAAATTACCCGTACAAACACCTTTTACCTTGCCTCCCCTGGGGATTATAACCGTGGCGGCAAGCCTCCCCGATACCGTGGCGGCAAGCGTATGCGACGAAAATGTTCAGCCCATAAACTTCGACGGGGACTATGACGGCATAGGCATATCCATCATGCTGAGCTGCCAGGCACCACGGGCATACGAGATAGCCGCGGAATTTAGAAAACGGGGGAAGCCGATCATCCTCGGCGGATTGCATGTTTCTCTACGCCCTGACGAGGCGATGCAGCACGCGGATAGTATCGTCATCGGAGAAGCCGAGGGCATTTTGCCACAGGTTGTCCGGGATTTTCAGGAAGGAAGGCTCAAAAAATCATATTCCATGGCGGGCTTTCCTGATATAGCAAAAATTCCAAACCCGCGGCGTGACCTTTATGATAAAAAAAAGCATTATGTGTACAAAGGATGGGAACTGGTCGACCTTGTCCAGACATCCCGGGGATGTCGTTTTAACTGCTATCCGTGCTGTGTCCCTTACCTGGGAGGCCGTGTGCATCGCATGCGTCCCATCAGCCACGTTGTTTCGGACATGAAAAACAGTTCGGATCTTTTGTTCATCGTGGATAATTCCCTGGAACAGAATGTAGAATGGGAGAAAGAAGTTTTCCGCTCCATGGCAGGCATGGGCAAGCGCTGGGTATCCCATCCCATCTCTCCGACACCCGAGGTTTTGAACCTGGCACGAAAGGCAGGCTGCTGGTATGTCTATCATGCCATTTATACGATTTCGGACAAGATCAAGGACAGGATAAAGATGTTTCACGATTACGGCATCGGCGTTGAAGGCACCATCCTCCTTGGGATGGACGAACACACGGAGGACTTTATCAAACGGTTCGTTGATTTCCTTCTTACCGTAGATCTTGATCTGGCGGAATTTACGGTCCTGACGCCGTTTCCGGGTACACAGGTTTACGAGCAAATGAAATCAGAGGACAGAATCTTCGACACTGATTGGAACCACTACAACGCCTCTACCGTGGTCTTCCAGCCGAAACAGATGACACCGGAAACCCTGCAGAGGCTGTACTATGATGCATGGGATAATTTTTATAAGGAAGAATCTCAATCCGTCAAGATGAGCAAACTGTTTTTGCAAATATACAGGGACAAGAGGAATGACCACAGAGGGAGGCACCGCGACAAGGCGGTCTCCCCAATAGCCCGTTAACCCCAAAAATGCATTTGCAAGATACGGAAGCTTGTGTAACGAGAGATAAGCCTGCGTCAAACAGAGTATTCTTCGAATATCAGCAAAAACTATACATAAAACCGGCTGGCAGGTTTAAAGCAGGTTTATTGTTTGTTCTTGTAGGCTCACTGGAAACTAAAAGTAACCGAGTCCTTAATCTTTTGCGTGTTAAATTCTGAAACCGATCCGGCAGGCATACGGTATGTGTCAAGCGACATTGAAAACCCAAATCCCGCCTGTTGCATAATGGATGAATATTGGTTAGTATAGAACGTGGATACACTATACCGAAAGGAACGGGCATGAATAAGATACGACAGTTCAAATCTCCCGGCGAGATCACGGCTCTGCTGAAACAGGCGGAGTACATATCGAACGAGGACATATCCACGGCGGTATACATAGCGGGCCTGCTCTCGAAGCCCCTGCTCATCGAAGGCCAGCCCGGCGTCGGCAAGACGGAGTTCGCGAAGTCCTTCTCGAGGGCGCTCGGTCTGGAGCTCATACGGCTGCAGTGCTATGAAGGCATCGACGACACGAAGGCGGTGTACGAGTGGGAGTACTCCAAGCAGCTCCTGTACGCCCAGCTCTTGAAGGGGAAGATAGACGAGATACTCGGGGACGCGGCGGACCTCTCGTCCGCAATGGACAGGCTGAAGCGCTTCAACAGCACCTTCTTCTCGGAGGAGTTCATCATACGGAGGCCGCTGCTCCGGGCGATATCGTCACCCGAACCCGTGGTCCTGCTCATCGACGAGGTCGACAAGTCGGAACCCTCGTTCGAGGCCCTCCTTCTGGAGGTCCTGAGCGACTACCAGATATCCATACCGGAGATCGGTACGATGAAAGCGAAGTCGATACCCTTCGTGGTGCTGACGAGCAACAACGCGAGGGACCTCTCGGACGAGCTGAGGCGGAGGTGCATCTACCTCTACATGAATATGCCCGACAGCGCCAGACAGATGGAGATCGTCAGGACAAAGCTGAGCACCAAGGTGTCCGATGACTTCCTCGACATGATCAACGGCATGCTCTCGCTCATCAACGCTCAGGACCTGAAAAGGCCTCCGAGCCTTTCCGAGATCATCGACTGGTCCGTGTCGATCGCATCGGCGGGCATCGACAGGGAGCACGTCTCCGTGTCTTCGTTGGGCAGCCTGCTCAAGGACGAGTCGGACCAGCAAAAGGCGTTCAATGCCCTATGGAAACCGCAGAATCGTTAAAGCTCGCCTCCAAGCTGTATACCTTCCTTTCCGGGCTCGGGATGCCCGTGTCCCCGGTCGAGTTCGCACAGACGGCCTTCGTCATAGAGCAGTCGAGGCCGGACACCTACGATGCACTGAAGCGCACGATCGTGCCTGTCATGGCAAAGACCAGGGATCACCAGATACTCCTGCAGCAGCTCATGGACTTCCTGCTCGGCACTTCGGACAACTGGGACAGGCTTGGCCAGACGCTCGGCCCCCGGCGCATCGACCCGGGCATCCTGCGTCAAGCGGCACCGTCCATCGCGAGGATGGTGGAATGGATAGACCATCCCGAGCTCTTCTACAGGAGGCTCCAGGAGCTCTCCCTGGAGCTGTACAACCGCTACGGCGAGAGGCTGATGAACTCGGGCTACATGATGCTCTCGGACGCGCTCGAGCTCGGCAGGCCGGAAAAGGAGCTCGTCGCGCTCGGCAGCGCGCTCGAGATCGCTGGGTGGTGTCCTGAGGACATAAAGCTGGCGACGTCCGCCATAGAGAACATGCTGCTCTTCATACGGAAGGGCATATCCGAGTTCATCATGAGCGCGTCGAAGGTAATCGGCGCGGCGAGCGCCCTCCATTCGGGCGAGCCGAAGTCCGGGCCCAGGGAGCTCTGGGACATCCCCCTCTCGTTCCTCTCGAGGAAGGACATAGAGACCATCAACCGGATCATCAAGCGCGTGGCGCTGCGTCTCAGACAGGACATCAAGAGGAGGCAGTACGGGGTGCTGACGAGCGAGGTCTCGATACGACAGACGCTGAGGAGCAACGCGGGCAGGGACGTCCTCATCCAGCTCGGGTACAGCAAGATCAAGAAGCTCGAATCGCCGCTGATCGTGCTGTGCGACATATCCGGATCGATGCGCAACTACGCGAGGTTCTTCATGCAGTTCATCTCCATCATCAAGGACACGTTCAAAAGGCTGAGGGTGTTCGTCTTCGTATCTGACATAAAGGACGTGACCACGCTCGTCAGGTCCAGGCCCGCGGACGAGGTCATGGACAGGATATTCACGGACTACCGGGAGGCGAGAACGTACACTGACTACGGCAATGTCCTGAAGCAGTTTACCGAAAAAAACCTCGGGTTGATCACGTCGAAGACAAGACTGCTTATAATCGGCGACGGCAGGACGAACTACCAGTACCCAGGCGATCAGGAACTCGCCGTGCTCAGAAAGAAGTCGAAGGACATTCTCTGGTTCACGCCGGACGAGCAGTACTCGTGGTTCGTAGGCGACAGCGAGATGAACCTCTACAGCCGGTATACGGACGGGCTGTTCGTGGTAAGGACGCTGAACGAGCTGACGACGGCGCTGGAGGCGCTCATGGACCATTAGCGCCCCTGCCCCTGTCCAACGACGTGTGGTGTTTTTTTTGGTTTGATGCTAAACAGGAGAACTACTAATTTTATGCAGGGAGGGAAAATGCTCTCAAAAAAACATTCGCTGTTGTCTCTGACAGCACTGACGGTACTCACCGTGTCCGCACTGCGGCTTGCCGGCTGTTCAGCGGGCCATGGCCAGGGCGGTGTATCGATAGGCCCGAACGACCCGTTCACCGGGCTTTCCGTAAACCAGACCATACGGGTACCGGGCGCCTCGCTCCAGTCCCCGGTCGAGATCATAAGGGACACCTACGGTATACCGCACATATACGGAAGGACGATGACCGACGTCGCGTTCGCCCAGGGCTATGCAGAGGCATCGGACAGGCTCTTCGAGATGGACATGTTCAGGCACATAGCCGACGGTACACTGACGGAGTACTTCGGGCCGGGCCCTGGCAACTCGGTGCTGGACGAAGACATCCACTCGAGGATAATGGGCTTCTCTGCGATCGCGCAGATCGTCTACGACCAGACCTCTCCTGAGCTCAAGAGCGTGCTCCAGTCCTTCTGCAACGGGATAAACTTCTACCTGAATCAGCTCGAGCTGGAGGTGCAGGCGAACCCGGCAGCGAACGTACTGCCCGCGGAATACTCGAGCGCCATTATGGGGATAACCATCACCGACATAAAGCCGTTCACGCCACAGGAGATCATAGCGTTCGGCAAGTTCCAGTCCTACAGCCTCACGATGGAAGACGAGGGCCTGAAGATACACGCTACGCACTACTTCGATGCCGCGGCCACGAAGTTCACGTCCGCTTCCATGGACCCGGGGCTGGCCCATTTCTCCGGGCTGTCGTATGACTTCGCGCGCTCGGAGCCTGCCGCAAAGGCGCCGGCCGTGCCTCTGCCAAACCCGTTCTCCTACGCGACCTCGACCACGTTCTCGCGCCTGTCGTACACTGCATTCAACCCGTTGTCGCTGCCTGGCACACAGGGTAACGCCGTGCTCCGGCCCATGAGGACGGACCAGAAGGCCGTACAGGGCGCCGAGGCGTTCTACGACTCGCTGCGCAACGGCCCCTTCGGGTTCCTGTACAGGAACCGCGAGGCCGGGCAGATCGGCAGCAACAACTGGACGATCATGGCGAAGCTGACGAAGGACGGATACCCCATCCTCGAAAACGACACCCACCTTCCACTGTATAACCCGCCGATCTGGTACGAGGTCCACGTCAACACTAAAGACATCGGCAGCGGTGACATCGACGTCATCGGCGTCGTATTCCCGATGGCCCCCGGGGTCATCATAGGACACAACGACTACATCGCATGGGGCGACACCGTGTTCCCGTCCGATGTGATAGACGTCTATCAGGACACCGTGGTCCCGGGCAGCCCGGACTCGGTCGTGTATAACGGCCAGGACATACCCATACAGACCGTGCCCATGACCTTTCAGTACGGGGGCGCGCTGGGCAGGGGCCTGCCGGTAACGACTGTCACAGTAGACACGTACTACGTCACGATACCGGGGCACGGGACGATGCCCGTATACCCGGGCAGCTATACGCCGGGCTCCTCCACGGCACTGGAGGCGTTCACATGGACCGGCATGATACCATCGAACGAGTTCCAGGCATTCTACGGCATCGACCAGGCACAGGACCTCGCCCAGTTCATAACTGCACAGAGCTACTTCAGGGTGGGCGCGCAGAACTTCATCTATGCGGACATATACGGACACATCTATCTGACGGACCAGAGTGCGATACCGATACGCGGGGCATACACCCTGAGCCATACGACAAACACCCTGCCGAGCGGGCTGACCTTCAGCGACTTCACCTACCCCCCGTACCTCATGCTCCCGGGGGCCGACCCCAACTTCTACTGGACGGGCAGCATGGTACCGACGTCGGCACTGCCCTTTACGGAAGACCCTGAGCAGGGCTATATAGCCACGGCAAACCAGGACCCGGTCGGTGTAACGTACAACAATGAGCCGCTCGACAACCCGTACTACCTCGGCGGCTTCTTCGATCCCGGGTTCAGGGCCCAGCAGATAGACAGGGACATAGAGGCCGGGGAGCCGAACATCGATCTCGCCTATGTACAGAACGTCATCCAGTCGGACCACACGGACACCTACGCATTGAGGATACTGCCCTTTCTCCAGAAGGCATACGACGACATGGCAAACACGATCACCGTGACGTCGGACCCGCAGATAGCGACCGCAATGAACTACCTCGACCAGTGGACGACCTCGACGCGCCCCTACGATACACCGACCGGGCTGTCCTCGTCTGCCTCGGCCCTCGACATAAGCAACAGCATCGCGACATCCATATTCGAGGGCTTCGTGCAGAGGCTGTTCTACAACATCTTCTACGACAAGATACAGGCCATAGGCCAGAACAGGGCGATAAGCGACAACATCATCATCAATACGCTGCTCACGGTACTCGAGCACCCGGAGCAGACCGCGACATACTCGGCATCGGAGGGACACAGCACGCTGCTCGATGCGCTCGTTCCCACAGCATCCGGCTACACCTTCAGCGAGAGGACCCTCGACCAGGTCATGATACAGAGTCTCGCGCAGGGCATCAGCGACCTCTCGGCCCCCACGAACCCCAACGTTGCCGTGACCACGAGCTTCGGTACATCCGATATGTCGCAGTGGGAGTGGGGGAAGCTGCACACGCTGACCTTCTTCGACCTGCTCAATCTCGCTGCAGGCAACATCTTTCCGCAGTTCAACCTGCCCAATAGCGGTACGGGCTACCCCCGACCCGGGAGCATGTTCTCGGTGGACCCCGGGACGTTCGGGTTCGAGATGGGCAACGACTCGACGAACTTCTACACGAACTTCACCTATGGGGACGGTCCGGCGATACGGTTCTCCGTCGAGATGAGGCCCGGCGACATCGTCGGATACAACGTCCTGCCGGGTGGAGAGTCCGGCATGGGGCCCGACCCGAACAACCCGCCCAGGCACTACGGCGACCAGGCGGCCCTGTGGGTAAACAACCAGGTCCACGAGCAGTGGTTCTATCCGAAAGACATCATAAGCCATGCGGAATCGAGAACCGTGTTCCAGCCGCAGTGAGCGGGTGCAACGTTGATCATCCCCTGAGACGAATCCGCCTCAGGGGGTGAAAATCATTACAGCAGAAGGCCCCTGCGGATTGCGGAGAGCTTCTCGAAGAGGTCCTGCCTCGTGGAAGTCACGACTTCCCCGGTCTTCCTTATCTTGATCTCCATCAGGTCTTCTTTTTTGAACCTGGAGCCTATGACGACCCTTATGGGAAACCCTATCAGGTCCGCGTCCTTGAGCTTCATGCCCGGGGATATGTCCCTGTCATCGTAGATGACATCAAGGCCCCTGTCGAGCATCGTATCGTAAATGGCCCCGGCGGCATCGGCAATGACGCTGTCTTTCATGTTGATCGCGACGAGTGCCACCTCGTAAGGGGATATCGTAAGCGGGAAGATGATCCCGTCGTTGTCGTTGTTCTGCTCTATCGCTGCTGCCAGCGTCCTGCCCACGCCGATGCCGTAGCACCCCATGACAAAGGGCCTCGACTTGCCATCCTCTGCAAGGAACTCCGCATGCATCCTTACCGAATACTTCGTACCAAGCTTGAATATGTGACCCACCTCTATGCCCCTTGTTATGCCCATGGGCTTCGAGCACCTTGGGCATGCATCCCCTCTGACGGCATTGCGTATGTCCGCAAACATGGCGGGGACGAAGTCGCTGCCCGGGGTTACACCCGTATAATGGAAATCGTCCTCGTTCGCACCGGTAACAGCGTCCCTTATGTACCGTAATTCCGTGTCGGCGATGATCTTCAGCTTTAGTCCCACGGGCCCTATGGAGCCGACATGCGCGCCGGTAAGGCCCGGGCATTCGGCATCGCTTGCAAGCCCTATATCGTCGGCACCAAGAACGCTCTTTAGCTTCAACAGGTTCAATTCCCTGTCTCCCCTCACCAGTGCGGCAACAAACTCATTGCCGGCCTTCACGATCATCGTCTTGATGATCCCCTTCGGTGCGACATGCAAGAATGCCGACACATCTTCGACGGAATACCTGCCCGGCGTCGGGACCTTTTGCGGCTTTGATGTACCTCCGCCGTCCGCGGCGGACTGCCGGTAGCCTATCTCCGCCTTCTCCACGTTCGCCGCATAGCCGCACGCATCGCAGGAGACGATCGCCTCTTCTCCGGTATTGGCAAGCACCATGAACTCGTGGGAGAACTTGCCGCCGATGGTGCCCGTGTCCGCCTCGACGGCCCTGAAGTTGAGCCCGCACTGTCTGAATATCCAGCTATACGCATCGTACATCTGCCCGTATGTCTTGTTGGCGTGCTCCTCGTCCATATCGAAGCTGTATCCGTCCTTCATGATGAATTCCCTGCCGCGCATGAGCCCGAACCTCGGCCTGATCTCGTCCCTGAACTTCGGCGCTATCTGGTACAGGTTCAGGGGGAGCTGCCTGTATGACTTTGCCTCGTTGCGCACGATGTCCACAATGACCTCCTCGTGCGTGGGGCCTATGGTGAACCACTTTTCGTGTCTGTCCTGGAACCTCAGGAGCTCTTTGCCGTAGGCCTGCCACCTTCCGCTCTCCTCCCACAGCTCCTTCTGTATGACAAGAGGCATCAGTACCTCTTGTGCACCCCATCTGCTCATGCCTTGTCGTATGATAGCGGAGATTTTCTGGATGGACCTTAGGCCGAGCGGCAGATACGAATATATGCCCGATGAGAGCTTCCTGATAAGCCCGGCCCTGAACAGGAGCTTGTGGCTCACGGTCTCAGCGTCCTTCGGCGCCTCTTTGAGCGTCGGTATAAATACCTGCGTAAACTTCATCTCACGTGGTCTCCCCCCTGCTTAATCTCCGCTTTGAACGATGGAAGATTTGAAGGGAAACGGCAATCCTTTTCATCGAGATGGCTCTGTCTTGCTCTGGCTCATATGCAAGGACATTAGCAAATAACGTCACCAAACGCAAATAAGATTATGTTTGATTCAAAA
>JAMCVD010000078.1 GCA_023381995.1 Deltaproteobacteria bacterium | reverse complement strand
GAGAGAAGCAGTCCACGCAGAGTACCACGGAAGCATTGCAGGCAGTCCGGATGTGTTTCCCTTCGCAGTGTCGAACACTCTTTCTTTTTGTTCTATCAGTCCCATGATCACTTTTGGGATAAGAGCCATTATGTTTATGGAATGGTTTATACGCCCAAAATCCGATATGCGCAATAAAAATCCCCGGGAGCAGGTCCTTTACGGGAGGGGAATTACGGTTGATATGAACCTGCTGTCTCAGGGGGTGCTACCCATACTTTACGGCAATACCAGAACCAGCGGGAGGGAAATCGAACCTGATGGCATCGGGGAGGCACGCCTGATAGCACGCACCGCATTCGAGGCAAAGGGCCTTATAGTCCTTCTTTATAGCCACCTTCCCTGCCTTCATTTCCCAGAGGCAACTGGGGCACACGAATATACAGGCGTGACAGTTGTCGCACTTTTCCGCATCAAGGAAGATAAAATCTCTTTCCGGAACTACCTTATTGACAAGCTTTATCAACTCAGTCGTTCTCATCGTTTTTGTGCCTCCTTTTTCAGCTTCTCCTGCACGTACGGCTTGAGAAAATGCTCCATTACCAGAGGGGTCGTGACAGAATTGTACCTGTTTGTGCTCGAGGCAGACACCTTTGCAAGCAGCCTGAGGAGAAACGGCATGGTCTTTCTCAGTACATACGACACGGCCTTGGACGGGCCCTTCTTGGGCGGATTGTCGATTGCAATGGCAAGGGGCCCCATGTCGTCCTTGAGCGCATCCGCAAGCTCGGGAAGGTACTTGAGTATCCTGCCCGGAAGCTTCCGTGCGTTATTGGTATGGGAATCCGCAACGTTGCAAAGGCCGAAGAGCACTTCGTTGAACAGAGGGGTGATCCAGGCCGCTGCGTCCGGGTTAAACCCTATCCTCCTGACAAACCCCTCGATGCTGTCCCCCCCGATAAACTCTTCCCCGATGGGCGAAGCCCACCATGTCTTTTCATACTCGCTGAGCGACCCCTCGGAGAGGTCTCCCCGCGAGATGGCATCCGACGCTACGGTAGCGGCTATCCGACCGGACATCATCGCGTAATACACACCCTCTGCCTCGTAAGGACAGGCAAACCCTGCCGCATCGCCGATAAGCATGACAGAGTCAGTGTAGGTCTTCTTGGGCCTGGTCAGGAATGTAACGAGGTGGTTCTGGAACTCCCTCGGCCTGCCGCCGGCGAGCTTTATCTGCCTCTGCACCCCATCCACCTCGAGCATCCTGCGCAGATAATACTGGGGGTTTTTCTTCCACCAGTCCAGATAACACCCCAGTCCCACGTGGAAGCCCTCCGCGGAGAAGAAGCTGTAACCCACCGGAAAAGTCGCTGCATACCAGTAATGCAGGGCATTGGAGCCTATCGAAGCATCTATGGTGCCTGCGTCCGAGCCGTAGTCTATATTTATGATCTGGGCGACCTCGGACGGCGCCCATTTCTCCCGTATGCCGGAGGCCCGTGCAACCGTTGATATGACGCCGTCGGCGCCGATGATGATGTCGCCGCTGAACCTCCTGCCGTCATCCGTGACGACGCCCGTTATCTTCCCGTTCCTGGACCGCGTAAGGTCCGTGACCTTCGCTCCGCATAAAAGGTCGGCGCCCGCCTGTACCGCGAGTCCGGAAAGCCAGGGGTCGAGTTCGCTCCTGTAGACATTGACTGTCAGGAACTCTCGTGCCTCAGCATAGCCCGCATCATCCGAGGGGCTGAATGTCACGGCGACCTTCTCCTTGTTGTTCTTGTCCACCAAGTGTACGCTCGCCATGTCCGCCTTCCTCATGTGCGGAAGCTCCATCCGCCTCATGAATTCGAAATCACGAAAGCACTTGGGACTGAGCCCGGTCCCGGAGACGTTCTTATCCCCTGGCCTCGCTGCCCTCTCAAGCACCAGCGTTCTCAGCCCGCGGCTTGCAGCGGTCATGCCTGCAACCGATCCGCCCGGCCCCCCGCCGACCACGATCACATCGTATTTCATCAAGCCCTCCCTGGGAAGATTCCCCCATTTTCCGTGGGACAGATGCCCCGTCTGTGCATGGAAACTAAGTAAGCCAGTTTGATTCCGAAATCAAGCTGTTCCGCCGGGGATACGAAAGGGGGCCCTGCAACCCGAACGTAATGTTTGCATTTTTTGGATAGGTCTATTCTACATCTCCTATGGAAGGAAGAACGGGGAAGACACTGTACGCATCTCTCTCTGTGCTCCTTGCCGCAGTCACGCTGCACGGGTGCTCTGGCAGCAGTCCCTCGCAGGACCCGTACGCCCGCCTGTGCAAGGGCCTTGTGTCCGGGGCACAGCCTGCGCGCATACTCTCCGGACCGGGGCACCCAGTTCGGGGACCAGCAGGTCACCGCGGTGATCAGGGGCATCGGCCCGTCGTTTACGCCGAGCACGGTCTTCCTGGGGAACAGGGCACGGGGCGTCACGGTGATGTCACGGTCCGGGGACGAGCTGTCCATCGCCTTTACGACGGCCGGCACGCCGACGCCCGGTACTCCAATGTCCACGTCGTTCCGCTGGCCGGAGCGCTGGCTGGCGCGGTAGCGATCGCAGGGCAGTACATGAGCATCGATGCACAGGGCTTCCCGCAATATACCATCGGGGAGACGCCGGTGAAGATGAGGCACCTCGGTGGGCTTTCGAGCCTCGACGACGCGCACTCGACCACCACGGGCTACGCCATCATAGCGGGCCTGTTTGTGCAGACAATCGACGATACCCTCGGTACCCACGTGCCGCTGCCTGACCTCTCTTCCGTACTGGTAGGCGATCCGCTGTCTCCACCTGCCCTGGAAAGCTATTGCTCGCGATCGGCCAACGGCCAGAAGCTCTTCTGCCAGTGCACCAGCGGCGATCGCGTCAGCGTGACGACGTCCACATGCAGCACGCTGCTGTACTGATCCGGGACATACGATGCCGTAAGCTAATTCTTGCTTTTGTCCACCAGCTTTTCTTTCTGCAGCCAGGGCATCATCTTTCTGAGGCTCTGTCCTGTTTTCTCGGCGAGGTGCTCTTCGCCACTTCTTGTCAGCGCATTGAACACAGGCATGTTCGCCTTCTTTTCGAGTATCCACCCCAGCGGCAAGACGCCGTTCTGGATATCTTCGAGTATCTGTTCCATCTCGTATTTCACGTCGTCCGATATGATCATCGGCCCCCGTGTGAGGTCCCCGTAGCGGGCCGTGTTGCTGATCGAGTACCGCATGTTCGATATGCCGCCCTCGTATATCAGATCGACAATGAGCTTCATCTCGTGGATGCACTCGAAGTACGCCATCTCCGGCGCGTACCCGGCATGAACAAGCGTCTCGAAGCCTGCGAGCATCAGCGCCGTGACACCGCCGCACAGGACGGCCTGTTCGCCGAACAGGTCTGTCTCCGTCTCCTCCCTGAACGTCGTCTCGATGATGCCTGCCCTGCCGGCCCCTATGCCTGCCGCATAAGCCAGCCCTATCTCCCTCGTATTGCCGGACGGGTCCTGATGTATCGCAAGCAGCGAAGGCACCCCCCTGCCCTTCGTATACTCGCCCCTGACAAGGTGCCCCGGGCCCTTGGGCGCCACCATGAACACATTGACGTCCTGAGACGGGACAATCTGGCCGTAATGGATGTTAAACCCGTGTGCGAATCCCAGGTAGGTGCCTTTCCCGAGGTTCGGCGCTATCTCGTTTTTATAGATATCGGCCTGAAGCTCGTCCGGGACCAGCATCATGACGATATCGGCCTGCTTCACGGCATCCGCCGCCGGCAGCACCTTAAAGCTGGCGGCCTCTGCCTTCTGCCACGCCTTGCCGCCCTTCATGTCGCTCACGATGACGTTGATCTTGCTGTCCCTGAGATTGTTCGAATGCCCGAACCCCTGGCTGCCGTAACCGATGATAGCCACCGTCTTCTTTGCCAGCGGCTTTAAATCTATGTCCTTTTCATAGTAAACTTTCATACTGCCTCCTTTGTATTTTTATATTATTCTGTCTTCCTGTCCCTGTTCTGCTGGATCGACTTCTGCATCGCGACCTTTCCCGTGATTACCTCGATCTACAATAGCCTGAGCTGGTACCATCTGGGCCAGGCGAGCACCACGAAGACCAGGATG
>JAMCVD010000098.1 GCA_023381995.1 Deltaproteobacteria bacterium | reverse complement strand
TACCTATTTCTCAAGTACGACGGCTTCTGGATGTATGTCTTCTCGGCCTTGATGGAAGGCACGATCTCTTCGAACAGGGCCTTGAGCTGAAGTATCTCCCTGAAAAAGTATGTCTCGTTGGTCGTGAGCAGGTCCACGACCGCACTCAGTTCCTCGTCCCTCCCTTTGTCGTACTTGAGAAATAGGTAATAGTCCCTGAACGAGCTGAGCTTATGGAGGGCGAGCCTGCCGGTCAGCCGGGACACCAGTATGTACTTCTGCTCGTCGGAAAAAAATATGCCGCTGTAGTCCTTTATGAAGTCCCTCAGCCTATGGAAGTCCTCGTCCTCGAGCTCCACCTGACTATTGTTGCGGGGGTAAATATCGTACTTGTCGTTCAGCATGTCCCTGGTCGTATCCTATATCTCTTTCTGGCTATTGTACTTCTTGAGGAGGGACAGGGCGTTTCCCCTGATCTTCGGGTCTCCGCTCAGGCTGAACTCTTTCAGGAGCCTGTACGCGGCCTGCTTGTTTGTCCTTCCGAGCATATACAGGGCCTCTTTCACTATATCTTCGTCCTGTACGGACAGGACCCTGGTGATCTCTTCCTTCGAGTCCTCGATGGCCACGTCCAGGAGCGCCTGCAGGGCGGTCAGCATGACGGCCGGAGACCCATCGTTCACGTACTCCTTTATTAGGCCCACTGCCTCCTTTTTCTGGGGGACGTCCTTGAGGCGTTTGATGATCTCTATCCTTACCCAGGGGTCCTCATCGTTTATCAGCCATTTGATGATATCGATGAACCTTTCCGGCACGATGCCGGACGAGGCCCTTATGGCCTCTATCCTGACCTCCCTGCTCTCGTCCGTCAGTGCCATCTGTATGTACTCGAGGTACGGGCCCAGTCTCAGCGACCCCACCGCAGATATGATGGCGGCCCTGACCGGGGCCTCGCTGTCGTTCAGCAGGTTTTTTATGATGTCGTCCATCTCGGGCCTGTAGAAGCTCGGGATGAGTCTTGCCGCGGACAGCCTCGAGAGGTGGTCCGGGCTTTTTACCATTTTGTGCAGTATGCTTATGACGGACCCGGGCATATGGCTGCCGACCTGGATAAAGGTATCGACGGCCATGCCGCTTACGGTCTTGTCGTCCGAGAGCATGAGTCGTGTCAGGAGCCTGAGGCTCTGCTCATTTCTGTACTTGCCGATCACCTGTGCGAGCAGCATAAGGAGGTCGCTTCCCTCTTCGAGCTCGAGCAGGTAGGAGAGTCCCTCCGGCGGAGGACAGTCGCGGGACTGCATCATCGATAGGTACTGGAGCCCCATGCGTATCTGTAGTGTGCTCTTGTTCCCCACGAGCAGCCCTACGACATCGTCCCGTGCCGGCTCGCCGATGTCCATGAGGGCCGATACGCATGCATCGGTTATGTCCGGGTCCTCGGCATGCTTGAACAGGACGGGTATGCTGCTCTTTCTGCCCGACCAGCCGAGCAGTCGTATGCCTACCTTTATGACGGCCGGATCGATGCTGGACAGCATCCTGTCGATTAGGTACGAGTCGTATACGCCGGACCCCTGTATCGTGTCCTTTATTGTTGCCTTGGCCGACTCGTCCACGCTGCTGTAAAGCTGGAGCAGGGACTTTGCAGCGGACTCCCTGTTGAGCCTTTTTGTGTCTTTTATTCCCTCTATGAGGTAGGGGACCACGAGAGGGTCCCTCGCGGAGCCGAACAGGTCAAGGACCGCCTTTTTCAGGAGCGGATCGGACATGAGCGGTATTATGTCCTGGAGGGGGAGCTTGAACCCCTTCTTGCCGAGACTTGCAAGTGCCTCGAGCGTGGAGAATATGATGTAGACCTCCTTGCGCCTGAGCAGCCTGCCGAGGTGCGGGACGACGTCCCCGGTACCGAGCTTGCCCAGGGCCTCTATGGCCGCTGTCGAGAGGTTTTGCTGGGGGCTCCCCGTGAGCTCGAGGAGGACGGGTATGACCTTTTGGTCGCCTATGTCCCCGAGCACGTCCACGAGCAGCTTCGTAAGCTCCCACTGCCCGGGGTCTATGGCCTTCAGGATCCTGTCGATCGCCCTGGCCCCGCTCCTTGTCAGCCCTTCCACGCCTGCCGTCCTCAGACCTGCATTGTCCTGTGCGTCGAGTATCTCTATGAAGAGGTCGATGAGCCGATCGGACTGGTGTGCGTGCAGGAGGACGTCGAGAGCGGTCTTCCTTACCCTGAAGCTCTCGTCCCCGAGCAACGACCTGAACAGGTCGATGTTCTCGCCGAAAGGTAGCTTGTAGATACCCTCAGCCCTATTGAGCCTTTCCTCTTCGGATAGTCCGGCCAGCTCTTTCCTGTGGTCTGTCATTGTACGATCCCCAGTTCTCTTTTCTTTTTCTCTATCAGCTCGTTCAAAGACTCGAGCAGGAAGTCCCCCTGCTTCCGTACGTCCTCCGGCACCCTTTTGTTGAAGAGCCTCCTGCCCTCGTCGAGGTCGTTCTGTACGGCCTCTTCTATAGTGCCCTGCCGTATGCCCTGCTCGAGGAGCTCCTGATTGTAGAGCGCAATGTCGGAAACGATGATCCTCGCCAGTCTCTTTGCCTTTTCCACATCCCGGGCACGTGCGGCCGTCTGGACGGGCCCTTCCTCCTTGAGCCCCTTCGCACCCTCTTCGATAACGTGCGGTGCCGTGGTCTGGCCAACGCTTATGGTTGCCTGCACCGGCTGTGCCTTTCCCTCTTCCTGCCTGCCGAACAGGCTGTTTATTTTCGGAATCAGGCTGCCCCTTATGTGGTGCTTCTCTATGAAATCGTCGGCCCCGTGGAGGCTCTGGGGCATGCGCTTATACCTCGTCTTGTCGTAGATGGACGCTATCAGGATCACCTTTATGCCGCTGAGCCTCCGGTCCTTCTTGATGATCTCCGGGAACTCGAAGCCGAAGATGTCCGGGAGGGCCACGTCGACCACGACGACGTCCGGATGTATGTCGCCCATTATGGAGATCGCCTCGATGCCGTTCTTTGCGAACACCGGCGCAAACCCGCCTTCTTTCAGCAGATCCCCTATCGTATCGCGCATCGAAGCGGACGGGTGTGCCACGAGGACCTTCTTCCCGGCCACGACGGCAGGGAGGGGCGGGGCCTCCCCGGCCCTCCCTGCATCGTTCGGGGGGGCTTTTTTCCTTTTGAGCAGGAACACCTCTCCGCACTTCGGGCACCTCAGCCTGGCGCTGTCGCCGGAGAGCTTGCCTTCGGCTATCCCGTACTTCGTAAGACATTTCGGGCAGACCACGACCATGACGCCGCTACACCTTGAACATCTTTAGTATGTCCTGAAGGACATTGGACTGTCTGTCCATGAGCTTTGCTATGTCGTTGAGCCGGGACACGCTCGACAGGTTTTCGCCGGATGACGACCTGATCCTGCTCACCGATGTCATCACGAACTCGTTGGTCTTTGCCTGCTCCTGTGTCGCCTTGTTTATGAAGTTTACCATCTCGGATATATTTTCTATTGCCTGGCTTATGAACTTGCTGCTCTTCGCCTGCTCTTCCATGGAGTTCTTGACCTGCTCGGACACGCTGCGCATTTTCTCCGCTGCCTTTGTTATCTGCTCCGAGCCCCGTGCCTGCTCCTGCGTGGCCTTCACTATCTCGACCATCATGGTCGTTATGTTGGTTATGGCGTCTGTGACCTCTTTGGACGCCTTTGCCTGCTCCTTTGTCGCCTTGGCTATCTCACCCGCCATGAGGCTCGACTGCGACGAGCTCTCTGATATCTTCATGAGCACTGCGCCCGCCTTGTTGGCGAGCTCGCTCCCCTTCTCGACGGTCGCGTTCCCCGACACGACGGACTCCTTTGCCTGGATGGATTCCGCCTGTACCGCCCGTATGATGTTCGCGATCTCTTTCGTCGACGCCGCGGTCCTCTCGGAGAGCTCCTTGATCTCGTCCGCCACGACCGCGAAGCTCTTGCCGTATTCCCCGGACTGCGATGCTATGATCGCCGCATTCAGTGCAAGCAGGTTGGTCTGGGCGGTGACCTCCTCTATCACGTTGAGTATCTTACCGATATCGTCGACTTTCTGAACAAAGCTGCCTATCGTCTCCGCGACATGGTTCGATGCCTCCCTGATCTGCTTCATACCTTCTATCGTTATGTTGACCGCGGACACGCCCTCCTTTGCGTCGGACATGACCCTGTTCGCTATGGTGAACGTCTCGTTGGCGTTCGCCTCTATCTGTTTTGTCGACGCGTCCATCTCCACGATGGACGTCGCGGTCTCGTCCGTTATCTTGAGCAACTGGTCCACATTTGCCGCGACCTGCTTTATCGATGCGCTCATCTCCTCTATCGAGGAGGTCGCTTCCTCTATCGCCGATGAGAGCATCTCGACGTTCTCGAGCACTTCCTCTATGCTCGACGACAGCTCCAGGACGGACGAGGCGCTCTCGGTCGATGAGGTGTGGAGGGTGTCGGTGTTCCTGGCTATGTCCTTGATGGAACTGTTCATCTCGGACATGGACGAGGTCGTCTCTTCCACGGACTTCTGCTGTACCTCCGACGAGTCGAGGAGCCTCGATGCATTGTCGCTGATGTTGCGTACGGCGTTGACGATCGCGTCCGATGAGGCCTGGACGTTGCTCAGGACCTTCCGCAGGCTGTCGGACATCGCATTGAAGGCGCCCGCGAGCATACCTATCTCGTCCTTCGATCTCGCCTGTATGGTCTGCGTGAGGTCGCCTTCAGACAGGGCCGATGCCTTTTCCGCTATCGTGGGTATCTGGCCCACTATCCTCTGCACGAAGAGGAACGTGAGCACCGAGCCGATGAAGAAGTTTAGCAGGACTATGAGGATGGCGCCCAGTATGAGGGACATAAACTTCTTGTTTATGCTCTTGAACGACATGCCGAGATAGACATGTCCCCTGACCTGATTGGTCTGCTCGATGGTGCCCTGTGCCCCTATCTGCGAGCTTTCGGTGACGACATCTTTGTTTATCTCGACGAACCTGCCCGCACTGCCGAGCCTGACCTGCTTCACTGCCCCCTTCGGGGTCCCGAGTATAAAACTCAGGTGATCCTCGATGCCCTTGTCCCTGAACCGGGACACCATGGTATTGTCTTTGCTATCGGTAACTATGACATACTCTACATCGGTGTCCTTGAAGAGGTTGTTCATGAGCTCGTTCAGCAGGACCTTGTCTTCGGCTATGACGCCGAACCGTATGTTGTACGCAAAGTTCTCCGCTATTACATCGCCCTTCCGTGCGAGTTCTTCGGTGGATATGGACCGTGTCAGGTAGAGATAATAGGCGCTGTAGATAAAGCTCAATGTTATGATGCCGAACACTATATAGATAATGAATTTCAACCTGAGGCTGTGCCTTATGTTTTCGAACTCTCCTATAAATTTCATCAGTTGCCTCCTGATTTTTGTTTTTTATCTTTCAGGACGAGGTTCTTGAGCTGGATCCGCTCGGTCGTCGTCAGTATCCTGTCAAGGTCCAGTACCAGTATGATCCTCCCTCGGTCGCTCAGGACGCTCTGCAGGTATTCGGACTCTATGCCCTGGGCTATCTTCGGCGCAGGCAGGACCCTGCCCGGGACGACCTTGAGAACCTCTTTTACCTCGTCCACCACAAGTCCCGCCGTCTTGTCCAGGACCTTTACGATGACTATCCTGATCTTTTCTCCCGTCTTTTCGTCCACCCTCTCTGCCTGAATCTCGAACCTCTTCCGCATGTCCACGACGGGTACGATCATGCCCCTGAGGTCTATGACGCCTTCGAGGAAATCGGGCGACTTCGGTATCTTTGTCACGGGGGTGTACTTCACAATCTCCACTATCCTCATGATATCAATTGCGTAGAGAGAGCCGCCGATCCGTATGAGGATGAACTGCACATGGTCCGCCTTTGCGGCCCCGTCCTGCATGCTTTTTTTGGTAGTGTCGCCAGTCGTCATTGTCACGCCTTGAGCATGTCGGCCTGTTTGAGTATCTCTTCGAGTTTCAGCAGGATTGTGAACCCGCCCCTGCTCGTGCTTATGCCGGTTATAAATTTTATGTCCACGGTGCCTATGAGGTCTGCCGGCTGTATTGACTCTACCGGCACTTTTTTGACGTCCGGTATGCTGTCCACGACCAGTCCTGTCATCGACTCGGCGAACGAGACCATGATGAACCTTGTTCCCGGCGTAAACCCGAGGAACGGCAGGCCTATGCGCTTCCTCAAATCTATGATGGGGATGATCTCGCCCCGGAGCACTATGATGCCCAGTATAAAGTCCGCGGTGTTCGGGACCGGCGTTATTTCCTTTACCCTGATGATCTCCCGTACGCTGCTCAGCTCTATCCCGTACTCCTGGCTCCCGAGAGGGAAGCACAGTAGCTCCTTCTCTTTGCCTTCCACGGGGTATTTTTTGAGTTCCTCCTGTGCCAGCTCCAGCAGGGGCCTGGCCTCCTGCGCTGAGCCCGCCACGTCCTCCCCATGTGTGTCGTCCCGCTCAGGACTGCTGTCGTTCCCCTGCCTTCGGTCCCTGGTGTCCGGAACGGGGACCTGTATGCCTGGGACCTGCCCTCGCCCTGCAGCGCCGGGCACTGCTTCTCCGGCCCCGCTGCCCCGGACCACGGGCCCCTGTCCAGCTTCTCCGGCCGCCGGTGTACGCTCCACTGCCTTCGGGGCAACGGCCGGAAGGCCCTGCACCGTACTCTCCGGGCCTCTGCCGCTGTCTTCCGTCTTCTGCCTGCTCTCTCCGGCCTGCTGTTCCCTTGCTTTTTTTCTTAATTTTGAAATGTCCATATTATGTCAGGCTTATTTTTATGTCCTCTATTATGGCATTGATCGCCCTATCGTCTATCGTACCGAGGTCCTCGCCGTAGCCGTACAGCAGCGCATTGTTGCATATGGTGTTTATTGCGCGAGGGACGCCTTTCGAGTACTTATAGATCAGCTCGACCGCAGGACCGGTAAAGATGGGCTCTGACCTGCCCGCGACCGTCAGTCTGAAGCTTATGTACTTCCCCGTGTCCTCGAAGCTCAGCGGGCCCAGGTGATAGGCGATGCCTATCCTCTGCCTGAAGGCGTTGTAGTATTTCGACTGCAGTCTGTCCCTGAACTCCGTCTGGCCTATCAGGATGATCGTCATGAGGTTCATGTTGTCGAGCTGGTAGTTGGTCAAAAGCCGTATCTCGTCTATGGTGCTTTTCGACGGTATGAGCTGTGCCTCGTCTATAAACACGACGGGCGTGATGCGGCCCTCATAGAGCTCCGCTATCCTTTCGTTCATCTGTTCCACGATGTCGTGCTTGAAATACTTCACGTCCTCGATCCCTAGCCTCTTCGCTATCGTCTTTAAAAACTGTGTAGGGGACAGCCGGGGGTTCAGTATATTGACGACCATGTACCTGTCGTCGAGCGTGTCCATCGCAGATCTGGATATCGTCGTTTTTCCGGAGCCGATGTCCCCGGTCAGGACCGCGAGCTCCTTTTCCTGGATGGCGAACAGCATCCTCTCGAGCGCCTCCTCGTGCTGGTGCGATTTGTACAGGAATTTCGGGTCCGGTGTCTTACCGAAAGGCCTCTCGCTCAGTCTGTAGAATTTCTCGTACATAGCTAACTCCTTACCGCCTCCTCCATGAATACGGACACGTCCAGCACAAGCACGATCTCTCCGGACCCTATGTCCGCTGCACCCGCGATGCCCTTTACGCCCTTCAACAGCTTCCCCAGGGGCTTGATGACGACGTCCTGCTGTCCCACGAACTTGTCCGCGAGTATGCCGACCCATTTTTCCCCGCTCCCCACGACAATGACATAGTAGCCCTGTTCCTGCTTATCTCCGATCGTATTAAAATTAAACAGCTTCGAGAGCCTGACGACGGGCAGGACGGTCTCCCTGAGCTTTATCACTTCCTTGTTTTCGACGATCCGTATCTCGTCCGACGGCACGGACAGGCTCTCGTTGATGGAGTTGAGAGGTACGGCGTACCTCTTGCCGTCGGCCTCAATGAGCAACGCCTGGATGATGGCCAGCGTGACGGGCAGCGTCAGCGTGAACCTCGACCATTTGCCCTCCTGCGTGTCCACGTCTATCATCCCGCTGACGGCCCGCAGGTTGGTCTTTACGACATCGAGTCCCACGCCCCGCCCGGAGACCTCGCTGACGTCCGATTTTGTCGAGAAGCCCGGGAGGAAGAGCATATTGAACAGCTCGTCCCTCGCGGGCTTTGCGGACGGCTGGAGCAGTCCTTTCTCGACCGCCTTCTTCCGGACTGACGAGAGCGAGATGCCCCTGCCGTCGTCTTCTATCTCTATCAGGACGTGGTTGCCCTTCTGGTATGCCCGTATCACGATCTTCCCCTTTGCCGGCTTGCCGGCGATAAGCCTTTCCTCGGCAGGCTCTATGCCGTGATCGATCGAGTTCCTTATTATGTGCATCATGGGGTCGGTCAGCTCCTCTATGATGAGCTTGTCCAGCTCCGTGTCCGCACCGTAGAATTCGAGCTCTATCTCTTTGTTCAGACCTTTCGCTATCCTTGTTGCCGTACGGGTGACTTTGTCGAAGAGCTGGCTCAGGGGTATCATCCGTATCTCGAGCACCCCGAGCTGGAGCTCTTTGAGCTTCCGTTCGAGCTCCTTTATCGTCTTTGCGAGCTCCACCGACACGCCCGTAAAGCCCATGCTTTTCCTGATGGATTCCGATATCTTTACGAGGTTCGTCTTCGAGAGTACGAGCTCCCCGACGATGTTCATGATGTAGTCCAGCTTCGATATGTCCACCCGTACGGTCTGCGCTATGCCTTTGATGGAGGCAGACTCGTCCATCACGCCCTTTACCGCTGCGGGCCCCTCCGGCCCCTTTGCGGTCGCCTGCTTCCGTATGTTCTGCAGCTTGATGTTCTTGAAATCGAGGCTCGAAGTCAGATGCTCTTCCGGTGCGGTCGTACCGAGCAGTATGTCGAACTTTATCTCTCCCTCCCGGGCCTCTGTCGTGCTCGGCAGGGTCGTGATGATCTCGCCGAACGACTTGAGCTGGTTTGTGAGGTCGGCGAGCTCTTTGTCGAAGCTCAGCAGGCTGAACGACGCAGCTATCTTGAAGAGGTTGTTCCCGTCCTTGATGTTCTCCCGCAGTCGGGACTCTTCGTACTCCGTGAGTACGGCGAGGATGTCTTTCGTCAGCAGGATGTCCTCGAATATGGCGTCCTTCTGCTCTTCCTGCTTCGCAGTCTCCGCGTCCCTGAGCTGCTGGAGCATGGGCCCGATGTCCATGCCTTTGCCGAACGTTTCCGAGGATATCATCGTCCTCAGCGTATCACCGGCGGCATAGAGCGTCTTGATGAGGGCGTCCGTAATGGGCACCTTGCTCAATCTGACCTTGTCCAGCAGGTCTTCCATCCGGTGGCTCGCCTCTGTGATCTCCTTGAACCCGAACATGCTCGATATGCCTTTGAGCGAGTGTGCGGATCTGAAGAGGTCGTTTATGGTGTCCGGGTTGGGCTTGCCCTTCTTCCTGGCCGTGTCTATCTCGTCTATGTCCTTGAATATCTTGTCTATGAGCTCTTCGGACTCGGCAACGAACTCTTTGGTCGCTTTGTTCTGTTCCATGTATTATCCGATATATTTCATGATAATCTTCTGTAAGTCCTCCGGCCTGAAAGGCTTTACGAGGTACTCGTTCGCCCCGAGCGCCATTCCCTTCCTCCTGTCCATCTCCGTCCCCTCCGTGGATATGATCACCATGGGGATGTCTTTGTACTGCTGGTTTTTCCTCACGAAGCTTATAAGCTCGAGCCCGTTGATGTCGGGCATGTTTATGTCCGTTATAATCAGCTTAAAGCCTATCTGCGGCAACAGCTTTAAGGCCTCGAAGCCCGTGGCGCTCTCGTATATCTCGTAGTCTCCGCAGCCCTCTATCGTCGACGATATGAACGATCTCATTGTCGAGGAGTCTTCCACGATAAGTATGCTGTCACTCATTGCTCCTCCTTTCGCTCTCTGAGTATCCTCTCCAGGTAGGCCTTTTCCATGAAGATGCTCGCCTGACTCATGAATATCTCGAACGCTATCATGTCGGGTATTTTTCTCTTGAACGGCACGTTGTCGCCGTAGAAGACGGCTGCGACCCTGTCGGCGGTGAGGAGCGGTATGGCGTACGACTCCACAGGCCATTCGCCGCCGATCTGGTCGAAGAACCTCCTGTTGCTGTCGTTTCGTTCGGGGGCCCCCTTGACAGGGGCCCTGCCGTTTATGAGCCTGCCCATCAGGGAATGCTCGTCTACGTCTATTACCATCTTTTTTACGGCCGTGTTGGGGCTTTTGAGGAACGCCTCGAGACCGAATTGGCCGAGCCCCTTCAGCCTGTTCTTCACGACGAGGAAGAGTATCCCCCTGTTAAGCAGTTCGCTTGCGAACCTCATGATCAGGAGGGTCACCTCGCCTGCAAAGCCCGGGTTCGTCAGCTCGTCTATCATCGATTTGAGGGTGAGAAGACCGGGACTCGTGTCCGGCCTTTTCTCCATCGTCTCGGGCAGCAGCTCTACCTCGTTCTGGAACTCCCTGGTGATCTCTTCGGTTATGTCCTGTACGAACCTGTATCCCGCGTTGTCCTCTTCGCGGTGTCCCTCGACCACCTCCTTCGTCCCCGTTTTGAAGGTGAAACCAGCTTCCTGGTACTGCCTGCACAGCATTGTGACCTTCTCGAGTATGTCCATGTAGGTATCGATATCGGGCGATACCCTCGAGAACCGTTTCGGCCTCTTTAAATACGCATAGACGCCCATGGCCCTGGATTCCTTCAGTGCCTCTTCGTTGTTTATGCTGCTGAGCAGGACGATGGGTATCTTTATCTTCTCGTCCGATGCCCACTGCAGCAGCTCCATGCCTCCGAGCATGCCTTCGCCCTTCGTTTTCGGAATGGTAAGGTTTGCGACGATCAGCGGCAGTCTTGGCGAGTCCTGTATGGTCTTGATGTACCCGTAGAGCGTGTTGAGGTCCGCGATCGCCGCTGTCTTGAAGCCCCTCGACTCGAGGCTTTCCCGAAGGAATCCCTGCGAGTCCGCGTCCTGATCGACGACAATGATCTCTTCCAGCTCTTTTATGAGGACGTTCGGCTCTTCCCGATGCTCCCTTCCCGCGCCCGGCACCATTTTGTTCTCGTCTATCTTTCTTGTGCCCTCGATCACGATGTACTGGGGGTTCAAGGGTGTCGAGAGGTAGCCTTCCGTGCCACGCTCGTAGACTTTGTCAGGGGTGTCGGCTATCTCGAAGTCAAAGCTGCCCTCTGTCCATTCGAAAAACTTGAAGACGGTATCGGTGATGTAAGACTGCACGGTCTCTTCGAGGACATCGGGACTGACGGCGCCGGACTCCAGGAGGAGCGACTTTACGTCGGATGTGACTGATGCCTTCAGTTTCTCGATGATCGTATTGCCCCTCGATTCATCGATGATGCCATTGTCCTTAGCAGTTTCAGTACATCGTTCGGACTGGCTGTGCTCGCGGCGGAGGTGATCTGACCGTCAGCAAACACGATCTTGCCTTCTTCCCCTTTTCTGGTAAGGTAGAGGACGCCAGATCTGCGGCTTAAGCTGAGTATTTGCAGTATATCGCCCAATGCCAGGTCCTCGAGGCTCCCTATCAGGCTCATGTATTGTACACTTCTCCCTTATAATACATAAGGACGTAGTATCATACCAATCATCCTGTGTAAAGCAACGGAGGGCGGGAACGGACGGACATTGCGGGCGGACACCGTACCCCGGCCCGCCCTGTCCTGGAATCAGATCTGGAGCCCTAATCTCCCGAATGGGGCGATGTTGTCCGGCAGGTGCGTGGATATATGAGAAGGGTTGATGTACGCCCTGTAGGTGATACCGTAGGAAGTCCTTATCACATCGGGCACGACGAAGAACCTCAGCATGGGCCCCTGCCCGATGGTGATGTCCGTATACCTGTCCCGTACGAGCTCTCCGTCAAGGGCGTACCCGCACTCCGCTTTTATCTGAACCTGTCCTGCGGGACTGTTGAAGGTCCTGGGTGGGACCTGCTTGCCCGTCGTGAAGGCCCTGATGTTCCTTATCAATATCCATGGGTCCGAGGCGGTCGCAGCGAAGTAGAACTTGTTTACCCCCTTCGCATCAGGGCTGTAGAACGGTCTGAACCACAGTAAGAGCCTCTGGAATACCGCTGCGATCATAAGGAGGTACCTGTCTTCCGGGTACCTCGTGCCGTCTATGGAGACGTCCGCGCTGATCTTGCTGTAATATTTCCTTATTTTTGGATTCGCTATGGCGTAGCCCCCGATGGTCGTTGTGATAAGGTTGACCACCGTGCTGAACGTAGGGTTTTCCTGCTTTGTGAAGAGGTCCTGCACCTTGTAGATGAGACCGTTCATAAACGCAAAGCCGTACTTGATGCCGTTGTTCCTATCCGTGACCTTCAGCGGCATGACGGGCAGGACCTGCATGGTCTCTCTCCCTTTGCCATAGTCATCCACGTATTTCGCGAGTATCCTGACCGTATCGAGTGGGTTTTTCCTTACGCCGATGTTGCCTGCTACCATGTTCGCGGTACCTCCGCGCAGGGGGAGAATGATCGGCAGGCTATTTTCCGGCATGCCTTGTATCAGCTCTGTGATGATTCTCTGCAACGTCCCGTCCCCGCCGTTGATCATCAGGAGGTTTATTCCCTCTTCCTTTATAAGGTGTATGGCGGGCGGCAGGTCCGAGAGTGAGTACGAGTCGATGATCCTCCATGTGTCCGGCACGAAGGACATGAACTTGTCCCTGTTGTATCGGTACCTCTTGTTCTTGCCGGAGTTCATATTGTTAACTATGGCACACCGCAACCTCATAGGAAACCTCCTCCCATGGTACCCTACAGGACTATCCGGGAAAAATCAAATAAAAAGGGCAACGCCCCGTTGGGCCGGGGCGCTGCCCTGACAGGGCCTGGTATTTAAAACAGGAACTCGAACTTGATGGAGGTGACGTTGAAATCGCTTGCCGCAAGGCTCGTCGAGCCGTACTGGGCGAGGCCCGGGTTGTACGTGCCGAACAGTGCCTGCTCGATCATGAGCTGGACGTTCTCCCATGGATACCATGACAACCCGATGATCGTCCCGTTCACGTCCATGTCCCGCACCTTGCTTGAGCTCTGGTCCAGGTACTTCACGTATACGCCGTACGTCCTCTCGTAATAATAGTCCGCCATCAGACCGAAGCCGCTCCGCTGCACGCTCGTGCCGCTTGTACCGTAGTCAGTACCGGAGTACATGTCCTGGCCGTAGAAGCTGCTGTCGTTCTGGTTCTGGTAGATCGCAAACAGCTCCGCGAGGTTCTCGTCGCCGATGTACTGCACCTGCAGGTCTATACCGACGTTATAGTAGTTGTCCGTGTAGTTCGGGTTCGCTATCGTGGACGTCGTCGGGGCCATCATGCCTTCTTTGCCAAAATAGCCGGATGCGCCTATCTCCGCGTATAGGTTGCCGTACTTGGGAAAGAAGTATGCAAGCCGCACAGCCTCGTCCACCTTGCTCGTATTCAGCTTGCCGGACCCTGCTATGCCGGCCTGTACGAAGCTGCCGGCCGTCTGGCTGCCGGTCGGATGGTAGAGGCCCACCGTACCGAAGATCCCCCCGTCGCTGAAATCGCCCCACATGCCGTATATCTCACTGCCTTCGACCATGGCCCTGTTGGGATCGTACAGCGTGTTGTGTGTGCTCATGCCCATGAGCTGCGAGGTCAGGCCCCACATGCCGAGCGAGTTGGTCGGATCGCCCGTGAAGACGTCGTCGACGCCCCGTATACCGTAGATGAAAGATTTGCCCCCGACCATGGTGTCCGGCGCGGCGATGGCAAAGTCCACTGCTCCGAGACCGAGGTTGCCGCCTTCATCGTTTATGCCGGTAAACTCAAGGAACGTCCCCATGTAGGGGGCTATTTTGCCGCCGAAATATATGCTCGAGTCACCGATGAGGTTGAGGGTCTCCGTGTCGTTATATCCCGATGGGAACGACATGAACCCCTGGCCCGCCGTTGTCACTCCACGTGGCACGGCACCGTTGTCTCCCCCCGCCTGGTTGCTCCACATGGAGACTATCCTCGCGGACACCATCGGGATCCTGTTGATGTCCACGCCGCACATCTTTGTGCTCCCCTTTACCTCCACGCACTCCGCCGTGTCCATGACGTAGCCGTGCATTTTGAACTCCCTGCCGAACGGCGTCAGGTGCGGATAGACGGTATGGCATATGTCACAGGCAAACCCGGTTTGCCGTGCGTAGCTCGGTATGGCCTGCGCACTTTCCGGCAGGCCCATGAAAACGATGGACAGCAGGCTTACGAGGCACACTACCGCGCGGAGCCTCCACGCCGCCCCCCCCAACCGACTTGATGATATTCCCGAGGTTGATCTCTGCAAACAAACTTTTCTCTCCATATACTCTCCTCCTTTTAAGATTTAGTTTTGTTTTGAAGATTCGACGATCCTCCCCCCCTTGTCTTTGTCGCCGAGCAGACGGTACTGCCGTTCAGCATCAGATGGACCGCGATCGAGAAAAATGCTATGTGCTCGAGTATATCGCCGTAATCGTGGATGCCGAAGGTCAGCATGACGCCCATGAGCCAGAGCCCTGCGTATGCCGCAACGTACTCCGTGTAGACCCCGAGCACCAGCAGCAGGGAAACAATGCCGTCGCTGAATGCTATAAGATGAACGAATGCCGGCGTGCTCACCGGGAGAAGGTGTATCATGAACGAGCCGTTCAGCAGCTTGATGAAGTCGTCCGGGGAGAGGAACGCATCCAGTGAATTAGAAAGGAAGGCGCATCCAAGCCCGATCCTCAGGATCAGGGAAGAGTACTCTCGTATCGGTCTCATGCCCCCTTACTCCCCTGCATCTTTCGATCTGAAATAATCGATCAACGCATCGATCTCTTCGCTGTTCAGGTCCTGCTGCGGCATCGGAACCTTGTATTCCTGCAATAGTTCCTTGGCGATTGGGTCCGTGGCCTGCATTTTGGTCGTGTTTTTGAGCCAGTCCGCCAGCCACCTGGCCGTCCTCGTCTTTGTAACGCCCTTCAGGTCGGGCCCTACCAGCTTGCCCTTGCCGATGGTGTGGCACGCGGTGCAGCCCTTGGTCTCGAAAACTTCTTTCCCCTTTGCCTGCAGTCCTGCACCGGGGGCCTGTGTCGCCGATTTTTGCTCAGGCGTTTTTGTTGTAACTTCTTCCTGCGGCAAGGACCGGACTGCCTGCTTTGCCCCCCTTGTTTCTTCGGTCCCCTCCGTTCCTTTTCGCCCGCCTGCCCGTGCTATGCCCGTCTTCGGTATGAATTCGTACGGCAGATTTATTTTCTTCCAGCTCAGCACGAGCATGGTCAGTGCCCTTGCCTGTTCGTCCGTAAACCCGAAATTGGGCATCGCGCTGCCCTTCGTAACGTCTGCGGGGTCCTTGAAATGCTGGTAGAGCCAGTTGAATGCCGTCTTGGGCCCATGCTTGATGTTGGTGAAGTCGAATAGCTCAGGGTTCTTGTCGCCCTCGAAGGTAAGGTCCGGACCTATCTTGCCACCCTGGCCGTTTATTATATGGCAGACGGCACAATTCTTCTCCTTGACCAGTCCTTCTGCCTGGTTTATGTAGTCCATCCATTCCACGTTCCGGTTGTCCCTGTGGCAGGTATTGCAGTTTATCTCCATGATATGTCCCGGCTGCTCCAGTCCGTACTTTTCGCCGAGATTCCTGTCCAGGAGCGGCTCGTCCCAGTGCTCGACGAGGCCGTGGGCCGCCTTTACGGTGGTCGCGTACCCCTGTCCGCCATGGCATATCGTGCAGCCGAACTTCGAGAACGTATGATACTTCATAAACGGCAGGTCCGGGTGCGTCGTGAAAGGCTCTCGTGCCTTTTCCATACCCGGTATATCGTACCCCTGGTGACAGGTGACGCACCTGTCCACTCTGTTCAGCGAAGGCACGTATATCTGCACGATGCCTCTGTCTATGGTGCGCGCCCTGTCCTGTCCGATAGTCAGACTTGCTATGTGTGCGAAAGTGCTTTGGTACTGTTTCCACCCGGGATTGTTTTCCTTGTAGATCATGACCAGCGTCAGTGCAAACAACAATCCCCCGCCTATAACCAACATCCATGAATCCCTTTTGAACATCTATCAATTCCTCCTCAGATTAAAACCTTGTAGGCATCTTTATCCACTGCTGCCACGGCATATAGAGATGCCAGTAAGGGCCGCGCATCACCGCACCGACATAGATCAAGGCTATGATGACCGCGCATACCAGCAGAAACACTGCGTTCTGGAGCCTCCTGCTCTTGTGGAACCAGACCCCTATCGCCTGATCCGGCGTTCTGTCGATGAGCGGCCATGCCGCCGCAAACAGCAGGAGAACGGTCGGGATGATGATTCCGCCCACAAAGCCGCCGCTTATGGTAAGTCCCTTGAGTCGGATCGTGGTGTCGGCGACAAGCTCCTGGAGCCACAGAAAATACCATGGCGCCTTTGCAGGGTTCGGCGTCCACATCAGGCTTGCAGGCTCTTCAAGCGGTGCCTTGAACAGAAAGGTGAGCGCCATTGCGGCAGCGGTAACGAGGACGAAGGTCAAAAGGACCCTGCGCGTCAGGTTGGGCGAGGAGCTGACGGCCGTGCCCCTTACCCTGTACTGGGTTATCGTGGGCGTGATGCCTGTGACGATGCCCATGAGGCTGTACGTCTTGGCCTTTGCGACCACCTTGTCCTCCCTGATCCGCTCTATCCCGAGTGCCTCCACGACGGCAAGCCCCCCGTCTTTCCGTATCCTCCACATGTGCCAGAGGATCAGCAGGAATATTATGACGGGCAGGAAAAAGACGTGCGCGACATACCACCGGATCAGGGTATTCTGATCGATGATCGTCCCTCCTATCAGCACCTTGCTTATCGCCGCCCCCACGATGGGCGCCGAAAGTGCGATGTGATCGCCTATGGTAATCGCCCACAGCGCGAGCTGGTCCCATGGGAGCAGGTACCCTGTGTACGAGAGCAGCATCGTTACGATAAGGAGTGCGAGCCCTATCCACCAGTTCAGGGGCCTGTAGCTGCCCACTATCTTCTCGCTGTGCTTGTATGCGCCCGTAAGGAACACCCTCACGAGGTGGATGAACACGACGGCCACCATCAGTTGTGCTGCTACCCTGTGGAGATCGCGGATGAACCATCCGTACGGTATGGCGAATTCCAGGTCCTTTATGCTCCAGTAAGCCCTCTCTACGGACGGTACATAGAGGAACATCAGGATGAGGCCGGTTACGGTGAGTATGGAAAACAGCGTAAGGATTATTGTTCCAAGGAGCATCGAATAGCTGAACGACATGCTCTTTGCCGTCACCTTTGCCGGGAACCAGTGCAGAAGAAAGTTCCTCGCCGTGGAGTCGGACGCTTCCCTCTCTGTCGCGGGGTTGTACGTCCACGTCAGCTTCCTTATTATTCTTTTTAATCTCTCTCTCATGATTGCCCCCTTATACCTTCAGTCTGAAATCGTGGCCTACATGGACGTTCGTATCAACCACAATCTGGCCGTCGGGCGCGAGGTACATACTGAACCACGGGAGCGCTTTCGGGGCCGGTCCTGCGTAGACGTTTCCGTTCTCCCGGTACTTCGACCCATGGCAGGGGCAGTGGAATTCGTACGTTTCTGAAACTTCCGTGCCCGAGGTAGATTTGTACTCCTTCGGAGGAGAATAGCTGGCCAGATTGACCGTACATCCGAGGTGGGTGCATATGGCGGAAATGCAGTGGAACCGGTCGTTGTCCCTTATGACGAACAGCCTGTGCTCTGGTATGAACCTCACCCCCTCCGGAAAATCGGACGGCATGCCGACCTTGAATTTCGTCGGTGGTTCATACAGGACCCTGGGAAACAGCGACCTCAGCGCGGTAAGTCCCTGCATCAGGAATCCTCCGACAATAAAAAACCCGCTGATGTACGACAAAAACCGTCGTCTCGAGATCTGCGTCTCCGTGTTCTTCCCTTCTTTATCGTTGTCCGGCATTTGAAAGCTCCTCCTTGACTATAATCCTTTCCATCATCATCGCCCCGGTGGGACATATGATCGAGCATAGTCCGCACCGTATGCACTTCTCGTCGTCCTTCAACAGGACGGTGACCGGCTCGTCATTCCTGTATCCCAGATTGTTGTAGATGGTTTCCTTGTCCTCGGCGCTCAAGTCCACCTCTTGGATCGGGACGAAGGAAAAACAGTCCTCCGGGCAGATGTCCGAGCATCTGCCGCACAGGATGCACAGGTCCGCGTTGTAGACAGGGCTTGTATGGCATTGCAGGCACCGCGTGCCCTGGATGATCGCCTCTTCCTCGCTGAACGACTGTTCCACCTCCTGCAGGCCGATCCTCTTGTCCGGCTCCAGCAGCGCCGGGGTCTTCCTCCTGTAGAGATCGTAGTTCTCTGGCATCCTGTATTGGTCTGTGGGAAGGACCTCTACACTCACCCTGTATCCGACCTGTATCTTCTTTTTGGAGAGGTACTCGTCCATCGCTGCCGCTGCCTTTTTGCCGTCCGCCTCCGCATCGATCAGATTGCGGGGCCCGAATGCCGAGTCGCCGCCCGCGAAGATTCCGGGCGCCGTCGTGGCAAGGGTGACAGGGTCTATCTTTATGGTCCCGCGGGGCGTAATCTCGATCCCGTCCTCTTTCCTGATGAACGACAGGTCGATGGCCTGTCCTATGGCCATGATGACGGAATCGGCCTCGAAGACCTTTGTTACGCTCTCGTCGAACTTCGGATTGAACATCCTCTTCTCGTCGAACACCGAGAGTACCTTCTTGAACTCCACTGCCTTTACCCTGCCGCCCTCCCCGACAATCCGTTTCGGCCCCCATGAAGGGAAGAAGGTTATGCCCTCGTCTTTCGTCTCCACAAGCTCGGCCTTGCCCTGGATGCTCCTGGCAGCCGGCATCTGGTCCATGGACTCGAGGCTTACGACATCCACCTCTATGGCGCCTTCCCTCAATGCCGCCCGTGCAACATCGAGGGTCTCGAATATCCTCTGCTCTCCCAGCTCCTCTTCGGCTTGGGACGGCGCCGCCTCTCTCTGTGTCGTCTCCAGCAGGGTCCTGAGCGCATCGCGCGCTGCGTCCAGTGCCACGAGGCCCCCGCCGACCACCACGACCTTCTTGCCGAGCTTATACTTGAGGCCTTTGTTGCCGGCCACGAGGTACTCGATGGCCCTTATGACGCCGTCCAGCCCGGTGCCCTCTATGCTGAGGTCCCTTCCTTTCTGTGCTCCCACGGCTATGAATATGGCCTCGTACCCCTGGTCCCTGAGCTCTTTTATGCCGAATTTATCTGTCAGCGGCGTGTGGTACCGTATGTCCACGCCCATGTCCGCTATCTTCTGTATCTCTTTCTCGAGTACATAGTTGGGCAGCCTGTAGCGCGGTATACCGAACCTCACCATGCCGCCAGCGGTGTCCGATGACTCGAATACGGTCACCCGGTAGCCCCTCAGCGCGAGGTCGTGCGCACACGTCAGTCCGCCTACCCCGGAGCCTACGACCGCGACCTTCGTTTCCTTCCTTGCATAGGCCATGAGCGATGAGGCGTGCCATTCCCAGCCGTGACTTTCCGTCACACGGCCCTCGAACAGCTTGTTCTGGGTATCGGGCTGCCTGGACTCTACACCGTATTTCTCGCATAAGAACTTCTTGAGCGACCTTATGGATATCGGCTCGCCGATGTTCACCTTGCCCCTCCTGCATGTGTCCTCGCAGGGTGCTGCACATACCCTTCCGCAGACCGATGCAAAG
>JAMCVD010000084.1 GCA_023381995.1 Deltaproteobacteria bacterium | reverse complement strand
TTATATTTATTAAAAAAAAAAAAAAAACAATTAGATGAACATCGGATTCACTGTATATATTTTTTATAAATTAAATAGTTATTGTTTTTTTTTTATTATACACAATGCTTGCTACGATTAAGAACATAGATATATACTAAAGTAATAGGAGAAGGAGATGGAGATCATTATAGACAAAAGGAGTCTGTTGATAGAGATAAGCAAAGCTATCGGAGCAACAGAGAGAAAGGCAACAATGCCTATACTATCGAACGTGCTTTTGAGGGCGAAAGAAGGCGTACTGACTATTATTGTCACAGATCTGGAAGTCACGATCATAACGAACATCAACTGTACTATCGTAAAGGACGGTCAGGTAGCAGTTCCCGCAAAAAAATTCTATGACTACATAAGGGAGCTTCCTGAGAGTAATATAACCATAAAGAAAGAAGACGGCTTTCTTGAGATAAAGGTAGGGAAGATGTCTGGGAGGCTCAAAGTTCTGCAGGCAGAAGATTTTCCGAAGATAGAAGAATATAAAAATGGATTTACGAAGATACGGTATGATCAACTGATAAAGATGATCGATAAGACAATATACGCGACTTCCGTAGACGAGGTGAAGTACAGCCTGAACGGGGTGTATATAGGAAAAGCGACCGGCAGTCTACGATGTGTTGCCACGGACAGTCACAGGTTATCGCTGTATGACTGTGAGGAGGTGGACACGATAGAGGGCATGAACAAGGGAGTCATCATACCGAGAAAAGGCCTGCTGGAGATAAAAAAGATAGGCGGGGAGATCGAGACAGAAATAGCCATAGAGAAGAACAAGAACTTCATTGTAAAGAACGGCAACACGACAATCCAAGTGAGGTTGCTCGATTATGACTTTCCGGACTATAAGTCCGTAATACCGGCCGAGACGAAGATAAACATAAAGATAAAAAAGGACATATTGACGTCTGCTGTAAAGAGGGCGCAGTCGATATATCAGGAAAAGATATCACGGGTCGTGTTCAATATAGAGAAAGACCTGCTGACGATAGAGAGCAATGAGCCGGACATAGGAGAAGTACGGGAAGAGATCGAGGTAGAATACGGCGGGGAGCCCATAAAGATCGGTTTTAATGGGAGATATCTTATCGAGAGCCTTAGCGCAATGGAGGGAGAGTTCATTTCGATAGGACTAAATAACGAGCAGAGTGCAAGCACCTTTTACGCAGACGACAACAAAAAGCACTTCAACCTGATCATGCCGATGAGAATGTAATACACGGACCGTTAAAACAGGAGGACAATCGTGAGAAAGATGACTGAACAAAACCTGCGTACGGCATTCGCGGGAGAGTCGCAGGCCCATATGCGGTATCTCATATTCTCGGAGAGGGCGGAGCGGGAAAAAAAGCCGAACCTTGCAAGGCTGTTCCACGCGATATCGTTCGCCGAGCAGGTACACGCTACTAACCATTACAGGGCCCTCGGGGAGATAAAAGACTCGTCAAACAATCTCCAGGTAGCGATAGACGGAGAGACCTACGAGGTAGAAGACATGTACCCCGCGTATAAGGCAGTGGCAGAACTCCAGAGCGAGCAGCCGGCGGTAAGGACGACGACCTTCGCACTGGAGGCAGAAAAGGTACACGAAGAGATGTACAAACAGGCCAAGCAGGTTATAGACCAGGGGAAAGACATACAAGTCGGGGCCATCTATATATGCGATATTTGCGGATATACCGTCGAGGGACAGGCACCGGACATCTGCCCTATCTGCGGCGCCAAGATAGACAGATTCAAGAAGTTTTAGGGTGCTTTTGCTCCCCCCTGCCCCGTTGAAATGGGACAGCATGACGCACGTGGCATGCATGTCTCCCTCATGATGCAAGCAACAAGTACGGGGAGAAAATCTACAGGGGCTTGTCCTTTCCTTCCTGGCTATCTGGGGGGCCTTTTTTCGATGTTGAAATGCCGAGAGCGCTGTAAAGCGGACACCAGTTTATGCTCCCCGTTAGCAGGGGGAGAAAGCCGATCAGCCCGATCCATCTCCACGGGCCATTGACCCAAAAAACCATGGATAGTAAAATCAGCCCTATTACCCACCGTACTACCCTGTCTGCGGAGCCAACGTTTTTTTTCATAGCTGCCTCCTTTCTCTATAGTATACAGCATGTATAAAAAAATACAAGAAGATGGTCGCAGTTGCTTGCGGGGATCGAGTAAAAAAGTTGCAATGAGAAAAGAACAGAGGTACACCCGATCGGAAAGGGTACAGATTGTCCCTGCACCGCGCTGTAGTGAATTCGAAAATCTTTACCGTAGCAGGAGGACAAGGCCCCGGGAGGCTCTATGGACAAAAAAAACGACAAGGGCGCGATAGGCATTATCGGAGGCAGCGGTCTTTACTCGATCGAGGGACTGAAGAATAGAAAGGGAAAAAAGGTGAGGACACCTTTCGGGGACCCGTCGGACACATACACGATCGGAGACATGGGCACCACGACAGTGGTCTTCCTGCCGAGGCACGGGAAAGGGCACCGGATATCGCCGTCGGAAATAAATTTCCGCGCCAATATATACGGCATGAAAGTGCTCGGGGTTGAAAGGATCATCTCGGTCAGTGCCGTCGGGAGCATGAAAGAGCGTATAAGGCCGGGCGATATCGTCGTACCGGATCAGTTCATAGATATGACAAAACATAGGCCCCAGACCTTTTTTGAGAAGGGTATCGTCGCCCACGTCTCCATGGCAGACCCGGTATGCCCCGTTCTGTCGGAAAGGCTGTACGAAGCAGGGAAACGTCGAGGTATAGCCATGCATAGGGGAGGCACGTACCTATGCATAGAGGGGCCGCAGTTTTCTTCGAGGGCCGAGTCTCGCCTCTACAGACAGTGGGAGGTAGACATCATAGGAATGACCAACATGCCGGAGGCGAAGCTCGCGCGTGAGGCGGAGATGTGCTATGCAACGTTGGCCCTGGCAACGGACTATGACTGCTGGTACGAAGGGATGAAAGACGTCGATGCAGGGGACGTGGTTGAAATAATGGAGAGGAACGTCTTGAATGCCAAGAGCATAATCGGCGATGTGATCCGCGAGATCCGAGAGAAGAGGATGTGCACGTGTGCGCACGCCCTGCGCAACAGCTTTTTGACGTCGCCGGCAGCGATTGCCCGGGAAACGAAGGACTCGTTAAAACCTATAATAGGAGGGTATATAAAATGAAGGAGCTCATACTGTCGGTATGCCTTGCACTGCTGGTTGTATCGTGTGCAGCGGGGAACAACAATATCGAAAACAGTGAAACGATGAACGAGCGGTACGCATCGATCAAGGAACAGCAGGAGACGTTCACCATGAACCTGGTTCCGCCGGAAGGGGGAAAGTCCATATGCGAAGGCAGGGAACTGGAGCGTCCCTACAGCGTACAGGTCGTAAAAGGGAAGACCTACAGCGTCGAGATCGATCTGCAGGACGGCACCGCCTATAAGGGGACCGTACAGGTCCTGAGCAAGGGCGGTGCTGTGGGGAGGTACACAGGCTACGACGTGGGGCTGTCGAGGTACATACTGGACATGCTCAAGCACGATAAACAGGTGTCTTTTTACATTAACTCGTCCGACGGAAAACAGATCCTGCTTGTTACATTCTATGCCCCGTAATGCGGGTCTTCTACAAAAAAAGCCTCTTACTCGATATTCTACTGGCCCCTTTGGTACTGGTGTCACTTGTCGTAGGGCTCGCAGTACAGGTACGAAGGCTCCTCTACGAGAAAAGAGTCTTCCGACCGTATAGGGCGAGGTGCCGTGTTATATCCGTGGGGAACCTTACACTCGGAGGTACGGGAAAAACCCCGATGGTCATGCACCTGTGCAGCGTGCTTGGTGCAAAGAAACTCGCCGTCGTCTCGCGGGGCTATGCCTCACAGGGGAGAGGGGTAAGGGTGGTGTCCGACGGGAAGAGTGTTCTGTCCGGCCCGGAGGCGTGCGGGGACGAGCCGTACCTGATAGCGAGGTCAGAGAGGGGCGTGATCGTCGCTGTAGGGGAGGACAGAGCAGAGGCGATAGACTTTGTAGAAAGGCAGTACGCCCCTGAGGTCATAATACTCGACGACGGCTTTTCCCATCTCGGGGTGGAGAGGGATATGGACATCGTGCTGATAGACGGGGAAAACGGGTTCGGCAACGGACACCTGCTGCCGGCCGGGCCCCTCAGGGAGCCTGTCGGGGCGATCAGGTGTGCTGATGCCGTAGGGATAAAGGGGCACAGCGCAGCAGTAGAGGAAAGGATGGAACGACTCGATCTGCGGGACAAAGTATTTCATTTCAGTTACGGCCTTGACAGTGTAAAGGCCGTAGACGACGACACCGCCGTGGGTGTGGAGAGCATCAGGAACCGGAGGGTTGTGTGTATGGCCGGCATCGCGTTTCCGGACAGCTTTTTTAGGCTGATCTATTCTCACGGTATCCGGCCCGTCAAGTGCATAGCGAGGCCCGACCATTCCGGCTACGACAGGGACGAACTCAGAAGGATTATCACGGAGTATAGGCCGGACGCCGTGATTGTTACGGCAAAGGACGCTGTGAAGATAGCCGGGACGGAGCACGACCGCGGCACACTGTGGCTGTACGCGGCCATATCCCTTCAGGAGCAGGGGAGCGCTTTGAAAGATGTACTTCGCAGGAAGGGCTTTCTCCAGTGATAAAAAAGGCGAGATACTTCCTGGAGTATGTCTTTCTGCGTGCTGTCGTATTCTTCCTGAACATGCTCTCCGACAATGCTATACGGCGCGTTGCATCCGCTGCCGGGTTTTTATGGTACGGGATAGATACGAAACGTAGAGGCGTAGCAAGAAGGAACATAGACTACGCATTCCCGGAAATGAGCGACGATGAAAAGAAGGGCATTTTGAGGGACAGCTACAAAAACATAATAGAGACGTTCATAGCCTTCCCCAGAATATCCAGGTTTAATTCGGAGAATATAAAGGACATCTTCGAGTTTCAGTGCGAAGAGTACTACGAGGAGGCGCTGAAAAGGGGGAAGGGCGTGTTCCTGCTGACAGGCCACCACGGCAACTGGGAATTCGCTGCCGCGGCACACAGTATAAAGCATGGCGGCATGGTGGCCGTGGCGAAGGACATACACAATCCGTACATAAATGCGTACATAAAGGCCCTGCGCAGAGGGGTGGGCATGGACGTCGTGAGGCCGCGGAACGCGGTGTTCAAGCTTATGCGCTCGCTGAAGCAGGGCAGGACGATAGCGATGCTGCTGGATCAGAATACGCTCAAGCATGAGGCGGTGTTCGTGAAATTTTTTGGCAGGCCGGCGGCAACGCAGTATGCGATGGCACTGATGGCCTTGAAGACAGGCGCAGCCGTTGTTCCCGGGTACATAGTTAGGGGCCGGAACGGGAAAGGGTATGTCATACGCTATGAGAGGCCCATCTTTGTCGAGGACGGGGGCGATAAGGAGCGGGCAATAGTAGAATGGACACAGCATTTTACCTCGGTACTCGAGGCCCATATACGCATGGCGCCGGCACAATGGTTCTGGGTACACGACAGGTTCAAGACGAAGCCGGGGCCGGACGGGAGAGGACCGCATTTCCCGCCGCAGGGAGGCAGAGCATAGACAGAGGAACGCAGGGGAGGGAGAGCGAGGCGTGCGCCCGATAAGGAAGAAAACCAGGAGACGGCTTTACCTTGTTTCCTTCATGGCAGCCGGTATGCTGGCTGCGGTCCTTTCGGTGTATCTCTATGTCCTGTATGTGAGGATAACGGATATATTCATCTCACGCGGCTTTCCGTCTCCGTCTGTCGTATACTCCGCACCGTCGTATATCAGGGAGGGCATGGACTTCTCCGCGGCAGGGCTTAAGGACAAGCTTGAAAGGCTCGACTATCACGAGACGGACGGTGTTCCGGCAAAGCAGGGCTATTATTCCATGATCGGGGGAAGCATGTACCTATACACCAAGAAGTTCGAGATGCCCTCGTACACGATACAGCCCCTGCAGGCGGTCATCCGTATGGACGGTGGCAGGGTATCTGGGATTACCACGTTTCAGGGACAGGGCGTGGGCAGCGTAGAGCTCGAGCCGGAGCAGCTCGCTGTATTCTTTGGCGACGACTTTAAAATGAGGACGCCGGTGGGCCTTACCTCTATTCCCGACAACCTCATAAACGCGGTCCTGGTTACGGAGGACGTACGGTTCTTCGAGCACGGGGCAATAGATGTCAGCGGCATAGCAAGGGCACTGGTGGCCGACGTCGCCTCCATGAGTATACGACAGGGCGGCAGTACGATCACGCAGCAGCTCGTCAAGATACTCTTTCTCAGCAACGAGCGCTCGCTCAGGAGGAAACTTGTAGAGGCGATCATGGCGATAATGATCGCCCACAGGTTCACGAAGGCGCAGATACTCAACGCATACCTGAACGATGTGTATCTGGGCCAGGACGGGCATGTAAGCATTGTCGGCATGGGTGCTGCGGCGGCATACTATTTCTCGAGGCCGCTCGGACGGCTCTCGCTCTCCCAGTGTGCGCAGCTTGCCGGCATGATCGCATCGCCGAACAGGTATTCGCCGGTCTCCGGTACGGACGAGGCCCTGAAGAGGAGGGACTATGTGCTTTCGAGGATGTTGAGGTATGGCGTAATATCGAATGACGAGTATCTGACTGCGCTGAAGGAGCCGCTCACCGTCGAGGTATCGCACATACATGTGAAGGTTGCGCCGTACTTCGTGGACTATATAGCGGACCAGCTCTCCTCGAGCTTCTCGAAGGCGCTCTTGACTACGAATGGGCTGAGGATCTTTACGACCCTCGATACGGACGTTCAGCGTATGGCAGAGACGGCCATGGCGGGCGCCCCTGCCGGGCCCGAAGGCGCCATGGTCGTCATGCAGCCGCAGACAGGGTATGTGCTCGCGCTGCTCGGCGGAAGGGACTATAACAAGAGCCAGTTCGACAGGGCCGTCATGTCGCGAAGGCAGATCGGTTCATGCGTGAAGCCGTTCATCTATATGGCCGCGTTCGAAGGCAGGGCACAGAAGGGCTTCTCTCAGATTACGACGATAGACGACGCCCGAATCAAGATAAACACGGGTGCCGGCGAGTGGGAGCCCCAGAACTACGACAGACGGTTCAGGGGGCGTATAACCATCCGCTACGCGCTGCAGAATTCGATCAACATACCCGCTGTAAAGGTAGCTATGGATGTGGGACTGAAGGACCTCTCCGGACTGCTCGAGCAGCTCGGACTCGACAGGGACGTCCCTGTGCTCCCGTCCATCGCCCTTGGGAGCGTATCGACGTCCCCGATCGATTTGTGCAGGGCGTATACGATATTTTCCAATAACGGGTATGAGCCAGTAGTCCCTGTGAGCATGACGGCCATTACGGACATGCACAACGGTACGGTCTACAGGGCGGAGCTGGGGTTCAAGCCTGTGGGCAGCGAGCAGGGCTGTTACATCGTCAGCAACGTGCTTTCCGGCCCCGAGACCGAAGGCACGGGAAAGGGACTGCGTTCATTCAGGATACAGGGGGAGTATGCCGGGAAGACCGGCACGACGAACGACTTCAGGGACGCGTGGTTTGCCGGATACACGCCCGCTGTTACCGCCGTGGACTGGTTCGGCTATGATAACGAGGCAAGGATAGGCGTCCCGGCCGCACGGATAGCGCTGCCTGTCGTAGGCAGGTTCCTCGAGATGTACACGGGCAGGTACGGAGGGGAAAGGTTCGACATACCGCCCGGTATACGGTTTGCCTGTGTCGACAGGTACACCGGCGTCTCGGGTCAGGGCGTCACGGACTGCGTGGAGGGCGCCTTCATAGCCGGGACCGAGCCCCGGGCCGGTGCTGTAAATAACATCATAGACTGGTTCAGGCGCCTGTTCTTCTGGCGGCACTGATATATTCGTTGCGTTTTTTGCTGTGAGCGTTTATATCTCTCTCCCGGAGGTTCAAAAATGGGCAGGATAACGGACAGGTTCAGGCTCGACGGCAAGACGGCGCTGGTAACGGGTGCAAGCAGGGGTATCGGCGAGGCGATTGCAAGGGCATTTGCCGACGCTGGGGCCAGAGTCGTTTTGTCGAGCAGAAAGCAGGAAGACCTCGAGCAGGCCGCGGACAGGATAAAGGCCTCGGGCGGGGACGCATATGCTGTGACCGCACACGCGGGCAGGACGGAGGACATCAAATCGCTCGTCGACAGGGCGGTAGATAGATACGGCCGCATCGATGTCCTTGTAAACAACGCAGGCACGAACCCCGTGTTCGGGCCCATCATCGGCGTCGACGAGAAGGCATGGGACAAGATCTTCGAGGTAAACCTCCGCGGCTTCTTCTTCCTGAGCAAGGAGGTTTCCTCTGTCATGTCGGACAGGGGCGGGGGCGTGATCATAAATATGGCATCCGTCGCAGGGATCAAGCCAGGCATAGGGCTCGGCGCCTACAGCATAAGCAAGGCAGGCGTCATCATGCTGACGAGGGTGCTTGCGCAGGAATGGACGGGCCTGAATATCAGGGTAAACGCGATTGCGCCGGGCGTCATAAAGACCAGGTTCGCTGCGGCGCTCTACAGTAGCCCGGAACTCGAAGAGGAGATACTGCGCGGCATATCGATAAAAAGGCTCGGCGAGCCCGATGACATCGTCGGTGCGGCGCTGTTCCTCGCGTCGGACGCATCTGCGTACGTTACCGGCCAGACCCTGGTCGTCGACGGTGGCGGGGTGATGGTTTGACCGTGCCAGCTTAGTGTTCCTGTCTCCTGTCTATCACGTACTCCGCTTTGATGCCTGTCTTGGCGAAGAGCTCGGTCTCAATGGCCTTTTCGTCCTTCTCGAAGATGATCTCGTCCGCGGTGAGTTCTATGAACGCCTTTATCCTGTGGCTGAGTGACTCCTTTATCGCCCCCTCGCTCATCGACCTGTCGGCACTTACCCTGATCTTTATGACGTCCATGGAGAACGGGTCGTCCGGGACTTTTTTGTCTATGATGATCTGAAAGCTCGATACGCCTTTCGTGTCCCTGACCGCTGTGACGAGGTCCGGGATGAGCACCTTCGTGCCCTTGATCTTGGTGAAGTCCTTGTCGTACCGTACGATGGGCGCGTACAGCCTGGGCAGGGTAAATCCGCACCTTGGGCACCGGTCATAGAACAGCCCTCCCTTGATGAGGTCGCCGGTCCAGTATCTGACGAATACCGTGCCCCGCCAGCCTATGTGGCTGAACACGAGGATGCCCGGATCTCCCTGTTTGACAGGCTTCTTCGTCTCCGGGTCCAGCAGCTCCCAGAAGTAGAACCGCGGGTCGAGGTGTATACCGCAGTCGTAGTCCGGCTCTATGAACGCCCACTTGAGCTCCGTAGATCCGTAGGAGGCGATGATCCTGAATTTGGGGTGTGCGCCGATCTTCTTTGTGAGCGAGAGCAGGTACGCCTTCAGCTCCGGGGTCACGCCCTCCGCCCCGAGCAGCGCACCCTCGAAAAACGGCATGTCGCCTATCTCCCCCTTCTCTCTCATCTCCACGGCCTTCCTCAGCCAGTAGACGAAGTAAGAGGGGACGGACGTGATGGCGTTGAATTTCCCGGAGGCAAAGATGCGGATCTGCTGGTCCGTGGGGATCACCTTCCCGCCGAAGGAATCGAAGCTCGATGCGCCGACGAACAGCTTCGTCAGGACGGCCTGGAAAAACGCGAGGTGCGGGGCGCCCGGGAAGGTGTTGAAGTTTATCTTGTTGAACGCGGCACGCGGAGAGCCCTCCGGGATGTCCTTGGGCTCGATCCATACGATGTTCGCCATCTCCGGCAATACCTTCTTGATGTCCCTGTACGTGTACACGGCGGGCGTGGGGTCCCCGGTAGAGCCGGCGCTCGCGTGGAAGTGTATCGGGAACCATTCGTGCACTATCCTCCTCGTGACCTTTTCTTTGAAGCCCATGTCCTTGAATTCGTTGACCCTGTCCCTCGGGAGGTTCAGGCCTGCCTGCAGGGCGTACTTGAGGAGCAGCCCCTTGTTTATCATTGCGGTGTCGTACGGTATGAGTGACTCCTGCGTGGGGAACTTGGGCTGCAGTATGAACGCCCGCGGGTCCTTCCTGTATTCTTTCTTTGTGATGAACGGCAGCTTCGAGAAGTCGTCGTAGGACTTTATCTTTCCCACATCGATACCGAGACCCCTGTACGCCCCTCTCAGGTACGGATGGTACGGGTACACGTACTCTCGGATGTACGCCATCAGCCTTTTGAAGCTTTCCTCTCTCTGCCTGTCCGGGGACAGTTTAAAATATTGGTTCATGCCTCCTCCTTTTTAGCCGGGCAAAAGTTTTTATACAAAATTGTTGACATTTTTGTCAAGCACATCTATTATTCCCCCATTATGATGGACAATCTATTTGAAGAACAGTACAGGATCGTGGCGGAGAATGCACGCAGGTTTGCCCAGAAGAACATCAAGCCTGTGGCGGCGCAGTTGGACATGGAGGAGCTCAAGCCTTTCGACATAGCCAAAAGGGCGGTGAGGGAGCTGTTCGGAGGAGACAGCATACAGAGTGTCGAGGAGCTCGAGAAGATCTCCGAGGACAGGGACATCCTCAACGCAAGCCTGATCACTATCGAGCTTGCGAAGGCGGCGCCCGCCATCGTCATGGCAATAGGGGCGAGCCTGGAGCTGTGCGGCGCGACGATCCTTTCGAAGGGGACCGAGGAGCAGAAGGCGTCGTATGCCCTGCCGCTCTTCAGGGGCGAGAAGGTGGGTTGTTTCGGGCTTACGGAGCCGGAGGCAGGCAGCGACGTGATGGGGCTGAAGACAAAGGCGGTAAAGAGCGGCGACCACTATCTCCTCAGCGGGACGAAGACCTTTATAACAAACGCGCCGGACGCCGACATATTCATCGTGTACGCCCGCTCCAACCCACAGGCGCAGGGACACAAAGGCATAACCGCGTTCATACTCGAGAGGGGCATGCCCGGGCTCGAGACGAGCAAGCCCCTGAACAAGATGGGCCTCAGGGGCTCGCCGACCGGCGAGATATACATGGACGAGGTAAAGGTCCCGCTCAAGAACATCGTGGGCACCGAGCACAGGGCGTTCTACGAACTCATGTCGACGCTCAGGATAGAGAGGACGACGCTCCCTTCCATGGCGATCGGCATCATGGAGCGTGTCCTCGATGACTCGGTCAAATACGCGAAGCAGCGCGTGCAGTTCGGACAAAACATCATCTTCTTCGAGGGCATCCAGTTCAAGATAGCGAGGATGTATCTCGCGCTCCAGCACAGCTACGCCATACTCTTCCTGCTCGCACAGATGTACAAGGCGGGCAAGGACATAACGGCCATCGCGAGCGCGGCAAAGGTGTATACCTCCGAAGAGGCAGTCAGGGTATGTCTCGATGCGATACAGATACACGGGGGCTACGGATACATGAAGGAGTACGAGGTGGAGAGGTTCATGCGGGATGCGAAGCTCCTGGAGATCGGCGCGGGCACGACGGAGGTCCAGCTCCTTATCATGGCCCGCTCGATCATGATGGAGGATCAGTTTTACTTCAACCCGATGTTCACGCCGGAAGACAAGCTGGACGGGTCCAGGCTCATATGAAGGTGAACGTCCTCGGTGCTGCCGTAACACCGGTGCGGGCCTCCCTTACGACAACGGTCAGGGAGATGATCATGGACGTCTTTCTCAGGGCAGTCGAAGACGCCGGCGTGGGACCGGAAGAGGTAGAAGGGCTCTTTATAACGCCCCTGGGCTTTGCGGGCATGTCGTCCGCGATGCTCGCGTGCAACATGGCGGACTACCTGGGCCTGAACCTCAAGAGCCTGTCCATGGAGGAGTGCGGTGGCACTTCGTCGACGAGCGCGTTCCACTATGCGATGGACGAGGTACTGACGGGCAGGAACAGGATCAATGTCGCGATCGGGCTCGATGTGAAGTTCGATCCGTTCGAAGATTTCGAGTACGGGCTGCCGGAGTCGATCTTCACCCAGCACGCCCTGTACGGGGTGCATTTCGCGCGGTACGGCATCGGGACGCCCGTGCCCTTCTATGCGATGAGCTCCCAGCGGTACATGCACGAGTACGGCGTTACCCCCCGGGATGCCGCGCAGCTCGCGGTGCTCCTCAGGGGAAATGCCTGCAAGAACCCAAACGCCCAGTTCAGGAAGCCCATTACCGTGGACGAGGTGCTGTCTTCCAGGATGATCTCTCCGCCGCTGCGTTTGCTCGACTGCTCCACCTTCTCCACAGGCGCAGCGGCGTGCGTGCTCGCGGCGGAGGACGTCAGGGGGACCAAGCCCATCGTGGACATCAAGGGCTTCGGCGAATTCCATCATGCCTCGAATTTTATCCCGGTGCGGGCGTCTATAACGACCTTCGAAAGCGCCCGGAGGGCGTCGGCCGAGGCGTACGGGGCGGCCGGCGTAAAGCCTGACGATATCGACGTGGCAGAGGTATACGACGTGTTCACCTACACGGAACTGATGATATACGAAGACCTGGGGTTTTTCGAAAAGGGCACGGCCGCACGTCACGTCAGGGACGGCGAGACGGGGACAGACGGCAGGATACCCATCAACCCGAGCGGCGGCAGGCTGTCCCTGGGGCACCCTGCCGGCGCCACGCCCCTGTTCGAGCTTGCAGAGGTCCTGTGGCAGCTCCGCGGCGAGGCCGGGGAAAGACAGGTAAAGGCGCCGCGTCTCGGGCTGGTACACGCGGAGCACGGTATGCTCAACGGCGGTATCGTGATAATTATGGAGAGGCACTGAGTATGGATATACAGGAAGCCATAAGGACATACACCCGGAAGGCCGTATCGTACTATGGGGACGCCCAGAACGATGAGTTCTTCAGGCGGCTGAAGCAAAAGGAGTTCGTTTCCCTGAGATGCACCCGGTGCGGGAAGGTCATGTTCCCGCCGAGGCCGGTCTGTCCGGAGTGCCATTCCGGCAAGCTCGAATGGGTCGACTTGCCCAGGACCGGGACGCTGTACGCCTTTACCCAGCAGGAGAAGGCGTTCAGGTTTTCTGCGCCCGATGTCATAGGGCTCGTCGAGCTGGAGGGCGTGGGCAGGATCACGACGAAGATAAAAGGCAACTTCGAGCAGCTCGTGATAGACATGCGTGTCGAGCTGGAGTTCCTGGAGCTCGACGACGGGAGCGTCGTCCACCAGTTCAGGCCGGCCGGGCAGAAAAAATAGACAGTGGGGAAAGAAAGGACTACGATAGCAAAAAGAGTAAAGGAGGACACTATGGCGGTAGACAAGAAATTCATTGGTAAGAAGTACCCTCCGGTCGAGTACGAGGTATGCAGGGAGAAGATAAAAGAGTACGCGACCGCGGTGGGGGACCTTAACCCGCTCTACATGGACGAGCAGAAGGCAAAGCAGGGCCCGTACAAAGGGATCGTCGCACCGCCCCTGTTTGTCGTGGTGTACGCGAAGGACGTCCTGAGCCAGGCGTTGTTCGACCATGAGATGGCGTTGAACATTGCCATGCTGGTTCACGGCGAGCAGGAGTACGAGTTTGTGGATGTCGTACGGCCCGGCGACGTGATCCTCACGGAAGGGTACATAGCGGACATCTACGAGAAGAGCGACAAGGACTTCGTTGTCGTCGGCAGTACCTCGAAGAGGAAGTCCGACGGCAAGGTGCTGAGCAGGGGCAAATGGACTTTCGTTATAAGAAGGTAAAAGGAGGCATAGATGACGTTAAATCCAAAGACAGGTGAGACATTCACGCTCCAGAAAGAGGTGGACAAGTACAGGCCCATATTCTATGCGGGTGCGTCAGGAGACTTCAACCCGATACACATAGACGCGGAGTTCGGAAAGATGGTCGGTCTCGGGGGGAACATCCTGCAGGGCCTGTGTACGATGGCATTCGTGATGCAGACGGTGTCCGACTGGTCGGGCGATCCGTACAGGGTCAAGAAGCTGAAGGTACGGTTTGCGAAGCCCGTCCTCCCGGAAGACACCGTAACGGTGACGGGCACCGTCACCGAGGTCCAGGGCAGGACGGCGAGATGTACGCTGGTCGCGAAGAAACAGACCGGGGACGAGGTCATCAACAACGCGTTTGCCGAGGTCGAGGTAGGCAGATAATCAGGGAGGGCTGTATGAGTCTTAAAGGAACGATAACAAAACCGGATGGAAGATACTTCGTGTCCGTAAATCCTGCGAACCTCAAGCCTATAGGCGAGCTCAGGATCATGGATGACGCGGAGATAAAGCAGAGAGTGGATATGGCAGAGAAGGCCTTCCCGTCATGGTCGGGCCTCTCTCTCGAACGAAGGGGTGAGTACCTCGGTGCTGTCAAGGAGCAGCTCATAAAGAACTACGACGATATAGCGGAGATCATATCGAAGGAGATGGGCAAGCCGCGCATAGAGGCCTCGCTGGCTGAGCTCATGCTTGTTGTTGATCTTATAGACTATTTCGTAAAAAGGGCCGCCAAGATGCTCGCCGACGAGCCCATACCGTTGCACCTCGCACGGGGCATAAAGTCGAGCAAGCTCAACTACAGGCCGTACGGCGTGATATCCGTCATATCCCCGTGGAACTACCCCTTTGCGATCCCCATGAGCGAGATTGCCCTTGCGCTGCTCGCAGGCAATACCGTTGTGTTCAAGCCGGCGTCGGACGTGATGTTCATCGGGAAGAAGATAGAGGAGCTCTTTAAAGCGGTCGACCTCCCGGAGGGCGTGTTCAGCTTTATATCCGCGCCCGGCAGCGCCGTGGCAAAGAGTATGATAGGACCGAAGATAAGGAAGGTCATCTTCACGGGCAGCGTGTCCGTGGGCAAGCAGGTGATGGAGGCTGCATCGAAGTACCTCATACCGGTCGTGCTCGAACTGGGGGGCAAGGACCCCATGATCGTGTGCAAGGACGCCAATATCGAGCTCGCCGCACGGGGCGCAGTATGGGGCGCCTTTACGAATGCGGGACAGGTGTGCGCGTCCATCGAGCGTGTGTATGTCATGAAAGAGGTTGCGGACGAGTTCATCAAGAAGGTCGTGGAGAAGACGAAGAAGATAAGGGTCGGCCAGGACACCGACTTCAATGTCGATATGGGCCCCATGGTCAACGAGGGGCAGCTCAAGATCGTTGAGGAGCACGTGGCGGACGCGCGGCAGAAAGGGGCGAGCATACTTACCGGCGGCGAGCGGCTCAAGGAGCTGAAAGGCTTCTTCTATCCCCCGACGGTGCTTACCAACGTCAACCACTCGATGAAGTGCGTATCCGAGGAGACGTTCGGCCCACTCCTGCCCATCATGGTCGTCAACAGCGAGGACGAGGCCGTGAAGCTCGCCAATGATACCGTGTACGGCCTCACGGCATCCGTCTGGACCAAGGACAGGGAGAGGGGTGAGGAGATCGCAAAGCAGATCGATGCGGGCTCCGTCGCGGTGAATGAGCACGCCTATACCTACGGGCTGCCAGAGACCCCCTGGGGCGGCATCAGGGACAGCGGTATGGGCAGGACGCATTCAAAGATGGGCCTGATGGAGATGGTCGTCCCGTACCATATCAATATCGACCACCTGCCGGACTCCATGACGTGGAGGCCGTGGTTCTATCCGTACTCCCGGGAGAAGTACGAGTTGCTCAAGACCCTGACGGCCGCGTTCGGCGCGGGCGCATACGCAAAGATAAAAAACCTTGCAAGTTCCACAAAAATGTTATTAAGCTCTAACACTCGCAAAAAAATATTTTAGGAGGTTAGCATGCTTATAGCAGCGACGGGGCTCAGGACGGGGATGATCATCGAGTTCAACAAGGAGCTTTACAGGGTCCTGAACGTCAACCACGTGACGCCCGGAAACTGGCGCGGTATGGTCCAGACGAAACTGAAGAACATCAAGACTGACTCCAACATGGAGAACAGGTTCAGGCCGGAGGACAAGGTCGAGAGGGTCTCGTTCGACGAGAAGGAAATGGAGTACCTCTATAAGGAGGACGACCACTACGTGTTCATGGACACGGAGACCTATGAGCAGTTCATCATAGGAGAGGACATGGTCGGGGACGAGATCAAGTATATCGTGCCGAATTCGAAGATCTCCATATCGTTCTACGAGGGCAAGCCGATAAGCGTCGAGCTGCCGCTGACGGTAGATCTGGAGGTCGTCGAGACCGAGCCCAACCTGAAGACCGCAACGATCACCAATACGACGAAGCCCGCGAAGCTGGAGACGGGGCTCGTCGTCCAGGTACCGCCGTTTATAGATGTCGGGACGAGGATCAAGGTCGATACGTCCGAGGGCAAGTACATAGAGCGCGTACAGACAAAAAAATAAGGCCCTTGTTGGGTACCGTCGAGTTCGACAAAAAGGGAGAAGTCGTCAACAGCCCGTACGTGGTCTGGCCGGTAAAAGACGGGAAGGGGTACAGCAGGAGGACCTGCCCTGTCATCCGCGGTCGTATGCCTATCCGACCTTTTTCAGGATGTCCGGCCTGTAATAGGCTATCCTTAAAAAATCATTCGGCGATGTGAAGCCGAACCTGAAGAGGTCGAGGTCCAATGTTCCTATACCGGAGAACCCTGGTACAATATTGTGCAGGTGCATGAGGATTGCGTCGGTACACACCCACCTCCTGGATGTCAGCGCAGGGATTTTCAACGGGATCTTCAGCCCCAGCCTGTAGTAGATCATCATGTTCGATATGTTTATGATGCCCCTGAACGAGTTGTAATGGGTGCCTTCGAGCCGCCGCATGGAACGCAGGAACTCCCTCGTCTGTTCCCCGTTCTTCCATACGGGCCGTAAGACCATCGGGGACTTGCCGGACCTGAAGAAATGGGAGGCCGGCAGTTTTTTGGTAACAGGGTAGACGACGTTCATGGTCTCGTTGTCTTCCAGCACGACCGCGGAGTGATCGTACAGGGTACAAGAGAGCTTTCTCCACAGCGCATAGAAGATACCGTGTGTCCGTGTAAGGAGTATGTCGCCCGGCGCAAGCTTATCATAAAGGTTTGTGTCGCCTCGGCTGTTCCCGATGCTCAGGGCAACATCGGAACATCGACTGCCTTTTTTAAGATGTATACCGTAGTCTTCCATGCTTTTATTCTCTCTTTATACCATTCCGTACCGCAGGTAAAGCGGACGGCATCGCTGTAACCTGCGCAGCCCCGGAGACGGCCTTTCATTCGTGCTTCCTTGCATGTGTGGAGTAAACCGTGTACTAATGGTATAGAGAATACCGTTGAAAAGGAGAAGGCTTTCCTTGATGCATTTTAAACTTGTCTGTGGAAGGCGGAAAGGCGGATGTTGATTCATATGTCGAGGTTGTCATACAGTTCAACGCATTCATCAATCATGCGCGAAAACCGTTTACCAGGATTATCGATAAGGGCGGGAGCTCATAGAAAGCAAATATGAAAAAGATACGTCTGCTCCCCGTATACGAGCATAAGACCCAGCCTCTCGCCACTCTGAACGTATTTTTCATACGCCTCCTGAGGAGCGGAATGCTGGCATTACTGATAGCAGTAGCTGCCCTTTCGATAGGGATGCTGGGGTACCATTTCACCGAGGGGCTCCACTGGGTCGACTCGTTCCTGAACGCTTCGATGATACTCGGGGGCATGGGGCCGGTAAACGAGATCCATACCACCACAGGCAAGATATTCGCAGGATGCTACGCGCTCTTTTCCGGCATCGTCTTCCTCGTAGCTGCGGGCATACTCCTCGCCCCGGTATTCCACCGCTTCCTGCACATGTTCCACCTGGAAGGCGGCAAGAAGTGAGAGATACAAAAAATAAGGGGAAACGGACAGTTTGCCAAGTAGCGATGCACTGAAAGAGATTTACTTAGAATGCGAACACAAGCTCTCAATAAAAAATGAAAGAAGGGTCAAGACAATGCTGAGGAGTATCAATAAATGAATCCCGGGGTTGACGCATTTTTGAGGAAAGCCAAGAAGTGGCGGAAAGAATACGAAAAATTAAGAACGATCGTTCTCGACTGTCAACTTTTATTTTTCTGCACCCAAACAATCCAAAACCCGGGAGTCGAGGGTTGAAAAATGTATACAGCAAATTCTCAAGGGAAAGGGATTAAACGATTAGTACATTCGATGAGAAAATAAATTACAGACCTCAGACTCCACCAGCCCTGTTCGCTTTTCTAAACACAGCTTCGCAATAGGTCGAATGCTTTGAAAAGTGTACCTTTGAAAGGCCGCGCTTTTGCAAAAATTCCTTTAAGGCGTTAGCGGTCGGGAACCCGTGGTTTTTAAACAAGACCTTCCCCGCCTCTGCAAACCATTCCGGATAAACAATATCAACGTATACGAAGTATCCGCCGGGCTTCAATACCCTTTCTATCTCCGAGGCCGTACCCAGCCAATCGGCGATGTGGTGGGTCGTGTAGAACGTGTACACGATATCGAACGTATTGTCCGGGAAGGAAAGCTTCGCGCCGTCACCGACATTGAAATGGACATTCCCCATGCCTTTGCCGCGCTCCTGCGCCTGCGTGATCTGATCCGGATCAACGTCTATGCCCGTAACGTTGAGGCTATATCTCGAAGCTATGTGTACCGCAGCCGCACCGTTGCCGCATCCTACTTCGAGATACCTCAGTCCGGGGTTTACGTCTCCGGTGTTGATGTACCCGAGCATGCGCTCGGCGCCCTTCTCGGCTATCCGGCTCCGGTGTGGCCTGTTCACGAAAAATTTCTCGACATTCGACATCATGGAATTTGATAATCTTATAGCTCGTCCTCCCTGTCATAAATATGGATCTGGATCGACCATCCCTCTGTACAGGATCGCCAGTTGCTTCATCTGCAGGCCCGTGGGACAGTGGACAAGGCACGTATCGCAGTCCATGCAGGCATGGAGGAGCCTGTCCGAATAGAAGAGCTCGGGCAGGAGCCTGGAGTAGCTTACGAAAAGGTAGACGGGCGGCACCTCATGCCGTATCTCGCTGCACTCGGCTATGCAGATGCCGCAGTCTATGCAGCCAGACAGGGACGGGTAGAGGGCCCGTGCCTCTGCGCTTACCGGGGTAAGCCCTCTGTACTGGTTGACGAAGGCGTCGTAGCCCCGGTGGCCCTTTATCCGGTCTATGGGCTTTTTGAGGATATGGATGACCAGCCTGTATACGAGATTGAATATTGCGAGTATGTCCTTTTTGCCCATGGCTACCCTGCCGAGAATATACCTGCCCGTGCACCCGTTATCATTGCCGTGCCCATGCCTGTCTTGTCGTAGAGGTAGTTGTATCCGGACAGGACGGAGCCTGCCGCATGGAGGTTTTTGTACACGGTCCTGCCGTTCGCATCGACCGGCCTGAGGCTACTGTCCGTCCTCACGCCTATCGAGAAGAGCTCCTGCTTGTCGAACGGGTCGTCAGTAAGGTGGCCCATGGGGAACGGGTCCCTCACCCGGTGCGTACCTATGAAAACGGGCAGGCCGAATACGGCCTCCTGCCACGTTCTGCCGTTGACGATGCCGCCACTGATGAACTTGCCGGTTGCGAGTACGAAGCTGTCTGCGGACAGGGACGCCTTCCTTCCGTCCTTGAATGACACCCGTATCGTCTTTATCGCGTCGCCGGGCCCAGTGCCCGCTGCGTCCCCGTCTATGATCGCGACGCCGTGTCGGGCGAGGAGCCTGTCGAGCGCGTACTGCAGTCTCAGGCCCGGGGCGGAGGAGGGGGGTGACATGAACTCGGAGACGGTATCCCCGAAGCTGTCCGTGAACATCTTCAGGACGTCCCTGTGGTTCGCTATGCCCATGATCGGAGGAAGAAAGACATGCTCATACTCCATCCGGTCCAGCGACTGCCTCAGGATGCCCAACACCCTTTTTGAGTACTCCGCATTGTCCATCATGCCGGCGATGGATATAAAGTCATACCCGTCGCATCGTATGCCGTGGGACTGGAGGTCGATGTTCGCACAGTCGATGCTCTTGAAGGGCGCAAGACCGTATTTTGAGAGGGTGTCCGAGATGAACGATGCCCGTGTCTTGTTGTGCACGGCCGTCCTCTCAAAGCCTATGAACAGTATCGCCCTGCCCATCAGCCTTGTCAGGTTACCGGAGATCATGGACGACTGACAGAAGGAAGTGATCTTGAAGGTACCATGCTGGTTGGGTATGATCGCGGTGCTCTCCCATGAGCCTTCATACCGCATCCCGTCTGCCCCCAGCTCGCCGAAGAGCTGATCGCCAATGGTCCTGACCATGCCTGAGAACTCGTTGAACCGGTCGCCCATAAAGGCGGTTGAGAGTATCGAGTAGGGATGGAGGGGCTCGTTGTCGAGGATGTTGCCGATTGCCTCGGACAGGCTCAGGATACCTTTGAACGGCCTGCCCCTTCTGCCCCCCTTGCCCGCGATGTCGAATGCCCCGGAAGACAGCGCAGTCGCGCCGTATCCCTTCCTGACAACGGCGACCCTTTTCGTCCTGGCCGCATTGATTGCAGCAAGTGTACCGGCAATACCGCTGCCGATGACTATTACGTCGTAGTCCATAGTCACTCCTCGAGAATGGCGTTCAGGCTGTCAGAGAGTATGTGCGTCGCAAGATTCAGTTCTGCCTCCGCAAGCTGCTTATCTGCAAGGATCGGCGCGTTCCCTTTCCAGCGCTCCTTGATAAAGCCTTCTATGAGCCCCTTGATCCCGTCTGAGCCGAGCCCGAGCTCCTCGCCGAGGATGTACGCCGCCCGGACCGCGCACCTTCTTCCCTGGCACGGGCCTGTGCCGAGCCTGGTCCTTCTCCGAAGGTCCGGGACCGTCCTTGCCCATTCGTTCCGAACGGCATACCTGACCTCTGCCTCTGTGACAGGCTCGCACTCGCACACCAGAGCGCTGTTGGAAGCCTCTCCCACCGTCGACTTCAGGATCTCCTCTGTCATGGAGCCGTGCCGGTAGGCCATCCTCGAGACGGCATAGGTGTCCATGGAGTACTGCTGTGCGATCTTTTTGATGTCCGGGACGGAGCGGCCGCCCGGCAGCGGATCCGTATGGGTCCTGCACGTCCCTTTACACCCAAGCTTGCTGCATATGACGTCCGTTGCCTCTTCCGACATGAGCCTGTAGCTTGCGAGCTTTCCGCCCGCTATTGTCAGGAAGCCCTTGATGCCGTCTTCGGTCTCGTGGTCGAAGACCCTGTGCTCCCTGTAGAGCGAGTCCTCGTTCTTTCCCCAGGCGTAGAGGGTGGGTCTGACGCCAATCATCACGCGCATGATCCTGTATTCCCGTATGCGCGGGAAATAGTGCTCAGCGGCCTGCAGAAGGTATTCGATCTCGTCTCGTGTCGCCCGCAGGCTGTCGAGGTCCCCGTAGTAGTCGTCGTCCGTGGTGCCGATGATGAAGGTGTTGTCGTGCGGCATCATGAACACCTGCCTGCCGTCTATTGCCTTTATGACGATGCCTATATTCGATGCGCGCCTGTCCAGTATAAGGTGTATGCCCTTGCCCGGCCGTATCCGGACGTTCGTCCCTGCAAGCCCCGCGATACCCGGGAGCCATGGCCCGGCCGCATTCATGACAAGCTTTGCATGGACGTCCCCGGCCCAGCCCGTGAGCGTGTCCCTCACCCTTACCCCCCTTACCTCGCGGCCCTCCATCAAGAGCTGCACGACCTCGGTATGGTTGTGTATCCCAGCCCCGTGTTCCGCTGCAGACAGCGCGTTTTCCACACACAGCCTGAAGGTGTCGATACCGTACTCGTCGAACGAGATCGCGCCTATGGCGTCATCAGTGATACCGGGCTCGATCGCCTTGAGCTCGTCCTTCGTGAGCCTGGTGTGCGGCTTGCTGTTCTTGAGGGGAGCGAATCTGTCGTACGCCTCGAAAAACGTCTCAAGCAGCTCGAGGTAGACGTTCGGTGCGGCGTCCTGCTTCAGCACCGGCGTCACGAAGGGTATCCTGAACAGCAGGTGAGGGGCGATTTTCTGGATATAGCCGGAGTCGAGGCTCGAAAGGTATGTCGTATGGATATCGTTCAAGAGGTACCGCGCGCCGCCGTGGATCATGCCTGTACATGCGCCTGTTGCCCCGGAAGAGAGGTCGTTCTTCTCGAACAGGACGACCTTCAGGCCCCTCATGGCACAGTCCCTCGCTATGCCGGTGCCGTTGATGCCCCCGCCTATGACCGCGACGTCATAGGCTACGCTTTGATCGTCGGCCGCCACGGGGCTACCTGTCTCTGGTCGCCATGTTCTGTACGCTCAGCCTCGATGCAACCCTGGCCGCTATGTTTTTGAACTCCATGGCGGTCATGGAGGACTGCTCCTCGGCCACTATCGGCCTGCCGGAGTCCCCCCCCTCTCTCACGCGCGGCTCGAGAGGGATTCTTCCCATGAAATCGATGGACAACCTGTTCGCGGCCTCCTCGACGCCACCCGTGCCGAATATGTTCGTCTGCTTACCGCAGTGCGGACAGATGAAGTAGCTCATATTCTCGATCATGCCGAGGACCGGCACGTCTACCTTCATGAACATGTTCAAGGCCTTCGTTGCGTCGAGGAGGGACACGTCCTGCGGGGTCGAGACGATGAGGGCGCCGTTTATGGGTGCCTTCTGGACGAGAGTGAGCTGGATGTCCCCTGTGCCCGGGGGCAGGTCCACGATCATGTAGTCGATTTCGCCCCATTTGATCTGCGTAAGGAACTGATCGATCATCTGGCTTATCAGCGGCCCTCTCCAGATTACCGGCGTATCGTCCGGCAGGATCAGGCCTATCGAGACGGCCTTGATCCCGTGTGCCTCGACCGGTTCGAGCCGCTCTTTTTCGGCGATGGCGTGCCTCTGCTCCCTGGTTATACCGAGGAGCATGGGAACGTCCGGACCGTAGATGTCCGCGTCGATGAGTCCGACTTTCGCGCCGGTCTGGGCAAGTGCCACGGCGAGGTTTACGCTGACGGTAGATTTACCCACGCCCCCCTTGCCGCTGCCCACGGCTATGATGTTCTTGACGCCCTCGATGGGCACCGGCTTGTTGGGGCCCGGGGATTTCGCCTTCAGGACGGCGGAGTCCAGCTTGATGTCCGCTGACTTTACCCAGTCTATCGATTCGACCGCCTCCCGCACCGCGTGGCTTAGACTGTCTGCGAGGGGACACGCCGGTGTGGTAAGGACGAAACGGAAACTCACGGTGCCGTTCTCTATCTTCAGGTCCCTTATCATACCGAGGCTTACGACGTCCCTTTTCAGCTCCGGGTCCTCGACCTTGCTGAGCGCGTTGAGGACCTGCCTTTCGAGTTCGATGTTCGACAACCGGGCTCTCCTTCCTAATCTTCCCGTGCGATGATCTTCGGTATCTTCAAGATCATGTTCGGCCTGATAAGCCTGCCTCTCAGTCCGTTGCTGTACTTTAGCCTCGAGATCGTCACGTCGAACTTATGGGCTATGTCCCACAGGGTGTCTCCCTGCCGTACCCTGTAGTAGATGTACGCGGGCCCCACAGAGGATGCATCGATCGCCCTCGCCCTTTTTGCATAGGCGATCGCCTCTCTGTGCGCGTAGGGGCTGACGGGTATTATGATGTCGTGCCCGGGCCGTAGCCTCCGAACGTTCCTGATGTGGTTCATCGACCTGAGCTCGTGGAGCGGTACACCGTATTCACACGCAATCACAGAGAGGGTGTCACCCCTCCGTATGGCGTATCTCTTGTAGCTGAAGAGCATGCGCCTGGGCATGCTCGCCAACCGTGCAAGGAAGAGCCTTTTTGTACCGGAGGGTATGTTGAGGCTGTACGAAGGAACGGGGGGGGTTGCCCACCTGAGGAGCTCCGGGTTGAGCTCTTTTATCGTCGAGTACGTCGTGCCGGCAAGCTTCGCAGCGACGTGGAGGTCGATCTGGTGGGAGAGTACCACCCTGTCGTCCTGAACCTGCTTTTCATAGGTCAGGTCGGTGAACCCATAGACGGCGGGGTCCTTCGCTATCATCGCCGCCGCGATGAGCTTCGGCACGTAGTCCCTGGTTTCTTTCTTTAGGTACCTGTCGTCCGCGAGCTTCCAGAAATTGTCCGTCTTCTGTTTTTGCATCGCCCACATGACCTTGAGGGGCCCCGCGTTGTAGGCGGCCTCCGCGAGGTACCATGAGCCGAAAGTGTCGTAGAGGTTCTTGAGGTACCGTGCGGCCGCGAGGGTCGACTTCTCCGGGTTCCTCCTCTCGTCGACCCACCAGTTGACCTTGAGGTCATAGAGCCTTGCGGTGCTCCTGATGAACTGCCAGGGACCGCAAGCGCTCCGTCTCGATATGGCGTGGGTGTTGAATCCGCTCTCTATGAGCGCCATGTACACAAGGTCCTCCGGGAGCCCGTTCGCCTTCAGGATGGTTTTCATCTGGGGTATGTACTGCTCCGACCTCTCGAGCCATTTCGCGAATATGTCGTGCTGGATGTCAGCGAAGTACCTGATGAAGTATTGCACCTTCTCGTTCATGACCATCGGGATGTCCGTGGTCCCCGTTATCTTTTCCAGGTTCTCCGGCGCAGTGCTGCGGGCGAGGACGTCCGATATGTCCTGGTCGGCGGAGGTCGCTGTCAGGGATGAGGCGCCTGTCGCATCCGTGCCGGTCAGTGGCCCGCACGCCGCGCCACCCATGGCGACTGCCGTTGCGGGCTGTCCGATGTTCAATCCCGTTTTTTCGTTTCCACCGCTGTTTGAGGTTGCACAGCCCTGAATAAGTACACCGATGACCAAGCCCGATATCAAAAAGTATAGGTATTTCATAGGTACTGTCTATACTAATAAGCGTGTTGTGTCAAGCCATCACTATTCCCCGGCCCTGTCCGGAGGGGCAACGCCTCTCGCGAAGACGCTGCCCCTGCCGCCGGGGCATGTTATGGGAAACGGACCGGACGCGGCGGGGACAACTTCTGTTGCATTGTTTCTGGCATTTATGCTTTATTGGGTAGCAGGGACAGTACTCTGAAGGAGACAGTATGACGAAAAAAATAAGGATCCTTGTCGGAAAGCCTGGACTGGACGGTCATGACAGGGGCGCCAGGATCATTGCACGGATGCTCAGAGACGCGGGATACGAAGTGATCTATACGGGGCTCCATCAGACGCCGGAGATGATTGTGGCAACGGCGCTCCAGGAGGACGTGGATGCCATAGGCCTGAGCATACTTTCCGGTGCGCACAATACGCTTTTTAAAAGGGTCGTGGATTTATTGAAGGAGAAAGGGCTCGACGATGTCACGGTTTTCGGGGGCGGTATCATCCCGGAGGAGGACATCGCCTACCTGAAAGGCATAGGCGTAAAGGGCATATTTACGCCAGGGGCAAGCCTCGGGGACATACTCGAGTTCGTAAAGAAAGAGGTAAGACCAAGGATATGAATACCTTATGGAGAAAGGAGATAAAATGAGACCGGTGTATATGGTATCTGGCGGCATAACGAAGTTTGCGAAAGCGCACCCGGAGATGACGTTCCAGCTCATGGTCAAGAAGGCGTACGACTATGCGCTCGCCGACATAGGGCTGACACACAGAGAGGCCGTCGACGCTATCGACGGCGTCGTGGCATCGTATTTCTCGGACCACTTTACGCGTCAACTGATGGCGGGGATCATGGTGCAGGACTACCTGGGGCTTGTCCCGAAGCCCGGGCACAGGGTGGAGGGCGGCGGCGCAACCGGCGGCATATGCTTTCAGGAGGCGTACAAGTCGGTTGCGTCGGGCGTGATGGACGTGTGCGTTGCGTACGGGTTCGAGACGATGTCGCATGTCAACACGTGGAAGGGCAACGAGTTTATAGCCCTCGCATCCGACGTCAACTTCGACTATCCGGTAGGAGGGTTCTATACGGGCTACTATGCGATGATGGTCGTACGGCACATGAAGGAGTTCGGTACCAAGGTAGAGCAGATGGCGATGGTGTCGGTAAAGAACCACATAAACGCATACCACAACCCGTACGCGCAGAAGCGCGAGCAGCTCACGATCGAGGACGTCCGGAACTCGCCCATGGTAGCGTGGCCGCTAACGAGGCTCGATGTGTGTGTCATGTCGGACGGTGCCGCCGTTGCCCTGCTCGCGAGCGAAGAGGGCATCAGGAAGCTCGAGAAGGCGTCCGGCACAAGGCTGCGGCCCGTCAGGGTCTCGGGGGTCGGTAGGGGCACGGACAGCATGCGTATGGCGGACAGGCCGCACGGGAAGGTGATCCTGCTCCCCCACGAGTCCCCGGACGACTACAGGGGCCTCGACTACCCGGGCATACACTCCTTCAGGGCAGGCAGGATGGCAACGAAGCTCGCCTACGATATGGCGGGGATCAAGGACCCGTTGAAGGACATAGACTTCGTCGAGCTCCATGATGCTTATACCTCCTCCGAGATACAGACGTACGAGGACATGGGGCTGTGCAGGTACGGCGAGGGCGGCAAGTTTGTCGAGGCAGGCAATCCGTTCCTGCCGAACATAGACTACGGCCTGAAGCTGAAGAAGAAGGGGACGATCCCGGTAAACCCTTCGGGCGGTCTGATGGCGTGCGGGCACCCCGTCGGGGCAACGGGCCTGATGCAGGCTGTATTCGCTTTCTGGCAGGTGCAGCACTCGATCAAGAAGCATTTCGGGAACGATCTGCTGCAGGTCAGAGACGCCAAAAGGGGCGCGATACACAGCCACGCGGGCACGGGCACGTACGTAACGGTCTCTATACTGGAAAAGGCCTAAGGAGGGCGCCATGAAAAAAGAAAAAGAGAATATAGCGATGCCGGAGACGGAAGAAGGCACCGTCCTGTTCAATGTCCCTTTCCCGAAGGACTTGAAGCAGTTGAAAGGCATGAGTCCGATCATAACGCTCCAGCATTACGGCATAAACTACATCCACAGCTACGGGCAGGACTCGCCGTTCTTCGCAGGGCTTGCAAACGGTCGCCTGCTCGGTACTAGGTGTACCTCATGCGGGTACGTCCACGTAACGCCCAAGCTGCACTGCCAGCAGTGCGGCGGAGAGTGCGAATGGATGGAGCTGCCGAAAGAGGGCAGGATCCATACCTTCACCGTGTGCTATTTCGGGAGCGAGGAGTTCCTGAAAGAGACGCCGTTCATGCTGGTGCTCGTCGAGTTCGCCGGCGCCAAGACGCTCATGCTGTCGAGGCTGCTCGGCGTGGACCCATCGAAGGCGTCAGTAGATCTTATAGGCAAAAGGGTGAAGCCGCGGTTCAAGAGGAACTCCAAGTTCAAGCCGACCGACGTCTATTTCGTATTGACAGAATAGCTTGTCGTCCAGAGGATTGCATCCGCTGAGGACTTGAAGGGGGAGGCAGGCGTGCCTGTGTAATTATTTCATACCAGTCGCTGCCCTGTATCTTTTTATATAGACATCCAGTATTGCTATGGCTGCCGGCGTTATTCCGGAGATGCGGGAGGCCTGGCCGAGGGTTATCGGCCTGAACCTGCCGAGCTTTTCTTTTATCTCCGTGGACAGCCCCGGTATACTAATATACAGGAACCCATCGGGTATCTTCGTATCCTCAAGCCGCGAGAGCCTGCTTATGAACTCTGTCTCCCTTTTGATGTAGCCGTCGTACTTCACCTCTACCTCTATTGCATCTTTTATCGAGCTGTTCACACGCACAAGGGACGGTTCAAGGGACTCAAGGTGCTTCATGGTTATGTTCGGCCTTTTGAGAAGCTGATAGAGCGTGGTCGTATCGAATATGTCCGGATAGCCCGTCTGCCTGAGGATACCCTTTGCATGCTCCCCCTTTACCCGTGCAGATCGGAGCCTGGCCAGCACTTCATTGTGCCGGTCGCGCCTCTGGAGAAAGAGCGCATAGTCCTTCTGGCTCAGGAGCCCTATGGACCAGCCGATATCGCAGAGGCGGATGTCCGCGTTGTCCTCTCTCAGGACGAGCCTGTGCTCTGCCCTGGACGTGAACATCCTGTAGGGCTCCTGGGTGCCCTTTGTCACAAGGTCGTCGATAAGCACCCCTATATATGCCTGCTGCCGAGTTATCACGAGTGGCTGCTTTTGCCTGACCTTCAGGGCAGCATTGATGCCCGCGACAAGCCCTTGTGCCCCGGCCTCTTCGTAGCCTGAGGTCCCGTTTATCTGGCCGGCGTGGTAGAGGCCGCTTACGAGCTTTGTCTCGAGTGTTGGATAGAGCTGGGTCGGGTCGACGAAATCGTACTCTATCGCATAGCCCGGCCTCATGATCTCGACCTTCTCGAGCCCCTTTATCGCCCTCAGCATCCGAAGTTGGACGTCGTACGGCAGACTCGTAGCGAGTCCGTTGGGGTACACCTCTTTCGTGTTGTAGCCCTCCGGCTCGAGGAATATCTGGTGTCTTGGCTTTTCTTTAAATTTTACCACCTTGTCTTCAATCGAAGGGCAATACCTCGCACCGACCCCTTTTATGATGCCGGAATAGAGGGGCGAGCGGTCCAGGCCCGCCAGGATGAATGCATGGGCCCTCTCGTTTGTATAGGTCATGGAGCAGGCAACCATGGGGTTTGTTATCTTCTCCGTGGAGAAGGAAAAGGGTATCGGGGGGTCGTCGCTGTACTGGGGCTCGAGGACGGAGAAATCGATCGTTTTTGCGTCGAGGCGCGGGGTGGTCCCCGTCTTCAGCCTGCCAATCGCGAAGCCGAGCTGGCGCAGGCTGTCCGATATGCCGATCGAGGGCGGCTCGCCTGCCCGGCCGGCCGGGAAGTGCGTAAGCCCTATGTGTATGAGGCCGTTTAAGAACGTTCCGGTCGTGAGGACGACCGTCTTCCCATAGAAGGCGAGCCCTATGGAAGTTTCGACCCCCCTTATGGCCTTTTCTTCCACGATGAGACCTGTCACGGTCGCCTGTTTCAGGTCTATGCCTTCCTGCTGCTCTATGACCGCCTTCATGCCGGTACGGTACAGCACCCTATCGCACTGTGCCCTGTTGCCCCGCACGGCAGGGCCTTTGTTTGTATTGAGCCGCCTGAAGTGTATGCCTGCGTGGTCCGTTGCTTTCGCCATCTGTCCGCCCAGCGCGTCTATCTCTTTGACGAGGTGCCCCTTTGCGAGCCCTCCTATGGCAGGGTTGCAGGACATGTACCCTATTGTGTCAAGGTTGCCGGTGAGCAGCAGGGTCTTGCACCCCATGCGTGCGCCGGCCAGCGCGGCCTCTATGCCCGCATGTCCCGCGCCGACGACGATGATGTCATAGAGCCCGTCATAGTCAATGGTTTTCATAGTGTTTCACGTGAAACATTTTCTTTTTTGCTGCGCCGATAGAGCGCGGACAGATGATAGTATAGAGAGAGGGAAAAAGAAAGGGGGTTTTGCGTACCCGGCAGGGAGGAGGTCCTCCCTGCCGGGTACAAACGGCACAGGGCCGCTATCACAGGCCGCAAGCTGTTGTTGACTTGCCTGCGATTTATGGGTAGAGAGATAGGAAAGGAGGTCTGCCATGAAATACAAGAACATACCAGAAATGTTTTTTTCCCAGGTCAAAAAATACGGGGATAGGGCCGTGCAGCGCTACAAGAAGGACGGGAGCTGGGTGGACATATCGTGGAACCAGATGAAGGAGTCGGCGGAGCTCATCGGGCTCGGCCTGATAGATCTGGGTCTGAAGCAGAAGGACAGCGTGTGCATGCTCTCAGAGAACAGGCCGGAATGGGCGCACGTGGACCTCGGCATTATAAGCGCCGGAGGCGTGAACGTGCCCATCTATGCGACGAACACGCCCCAGCAGGTCCAGTACATCGTCAACGATGCCGAGGCACAGTATCTGTTTGTGTCGAACAGGCTCCAGCTCGATAAGGTCCTGAAGATAAGGGGGAACGTCCCGAAGCTCAAGAAGGTCATCATACTCGACCATATCGATGCAAACCCGGCACCCGACTTTGTCACGACGCTGGACGGGCTCAAGAAGAAGGCCGGCGCCTCGAAGGACAAAAGCGTACTCGACAGGCGATATCAGGCAACACAGCCGGACGACCTGATCACGATAATCTATACCTCAGGCACGACAGGGGACCCCAAGGGCGCGATGCTGACGCACAGGAACATACTGTCGAACTGCGAAGACATAGCTTCCTATGTTCCTATAGACGATACATTTGTCGTACTCTCGTTTTTACCGCTGAGCCATGTGTTCGAGCGTACGGCAGGTTATTATACAATGCTTTTCTACGGCGCAACGATTGCCTACGCAGAGAGCATAGACCGGATTGTCGATAATATGGCCGAGATAAGGCCGTACGCGATGGTCTCGGTGCCCAGGGTCTATGAGAAGATGTATGCCAGGATCGTAGAGGGCGTCGAGACCGGCCCTTCCACGAAAAAAAAGATATTCTACTGGGCGCTCGATACGGGCAAGCAGACGATCCCGTACAAGCTCGCCGGCAAGCCCCTGCCCGCGGTTCTGAGTATCAAGTACGCGATTGCGAAGAAGCTCGTATTCAGCAAGATAAGGGCCATACTCGGTGGGAGGCTGCTGTTCTTCGTGTCCGGCGGCGCACCGCTCTCGAAAGAGCTCGGCGAGTTCTTCTATGCGGCCGACGTTACGATCATCGAGGGCTACGGTCTTACAGAGACGTCGCCCGTGCTGACGGTGAACCCTTACGGCAAGATGAAGTTCGGTACGGCGGGCAAGCCCATACCGAACTGCGAGATAAAGATCGCGCCGGACGGAGAGATCCTTGCGCGGGGGCCCATGATCATGAAGGGCTACTTCAAGAAGCCCGAGGCTACCGCGGAGGCCATAGAGAAGGACGGCTACTTCCACACCGGGGACATAGGATTCCTGGACAACGAGGGCTACCTGCATATCACCGACCGAAAGAAAGATCTTATCGTAACGGCGGGGGGCAAGAACATCGCCCCGCAGCCCATCGAGAACGCGCTCAAAATGAACCGGTATATCGAGCAGGTCGCGATGGTCGGCGATAAAAAGCCCTACTGCGTCGCGCTGGTCGTCCCGAAGTTCGATGCGGTCGAATCGTACGCAAAGCAGAACAATATCATCTACAAAGACAGGAAAGAGCTTGTCGAGAACCCCGCGATCATGGCACTTATACAGAGCGCCATCGACGGCGTCAACGCCACGCTTGCAAAGTACGAGACCATAAAGAAGATAAAGGTCCTGGCCAATGAGTTTACGCAGGAGACGGGCGAGCTTACCCCGACCCTGAAGGTCAAGAGACGGGTCATCATGGAGAAGTACAAGGACGCGATAGAGGCGCTCTACGTGTAGCAGGCTTTACGACAGGAGGTTTCAGGGAGAATACCGCACCGTCCCTCGCCCTTCCCTATTGGTATGAAAAACACGGATAAATGATTATCATTAAGAATACGGTACACACATGGAAAACGATACAATACCTGTAAACCAGGTTCAGGGCACTTACGAGGGAACGGCGAGGGACGGTGCGGTATTCGAAGGCGGGCTTGTGAGGAGGATCGTACTCCCCCTCCCGTTCCCGCAGGTACAGCACGTCAATGTATACGTACTGGGGAGGGACAGTTTTATACTCGTAGATACTGGGACGAGCAGCCAGGACTCTTACGACATGCTGCTCGAGGGCCTGCGCGCAGGCGGCGTCAGGCATCTCGATGCGATCTATTTGACGCACGGGCACATAGACCATTTTGGTGCTGCAGACAGGCTTGTAAAGGACGGTGTGGCCGACAAGGTCTATGTCCATGAAAGGGAGCTCGGGAACCTAGGGAATGCATACGACGAGTTGCTGTACGGGTCCCAGTTGAAGCGGTATGGACTGCCGGACAGCGTGCTCGAGATGATGAAGTACGCGTCGCAATTTTTTGACAGCTTTGCCCAGAGGCCGGACATCGTGTCGTTCATCGGTCCGGGCATGTCTGTCCGATACGACGGGGGCAGCCTGGAGGTCATCCATACTCCGGGACATACCGCGGGCTCGGTATGCCTGTACGACAGGGAAAAGAACTTCATGCTCTCGGGTGACACACTCCTCTCGAGGCTCTCTCCGAATCCACTGCTCGAGCTTTATCAGAACGGCGATCGGAGGAAGAGCCTCGTCGAGTACATGGACTCTATTTTTATGCTCTACAACATGGACCTCAGGGCCGTGTATCCGGGACATTACGAGATCATACACGATCACAGACCGCACATAAAGAGCCTGTTTAACTTCCACTACAAGCGCATGATGCGGATCCACAATATACTGAAGCAAAGCCCCATGACGCCGTACGGGATCATGGGGGACCTTTTCAAAAAGCTGCACAGGCGCGATATGTTCCTTGCCGTGTCGGAGGTGATAGGGCACCTCGACCTGCTCGAGCGGCATGACATGGTGAGGTCCTTTGAGAGGGAGGGGCTGCTCTATTACAGCGCGAGTTGAAACGGGGGGCTTGTCGGGCGGAGCCTTCAGGACCGCCGCTGTTGTCCAGAAAAACACATTTGCAAGGTACGGAAGTTTGTGTAATGAGTGATAAGCCTGTGCCTCGGCGAGAGGTATTCTTCGAATATCAGCAAAAAGTATAATGTTGGTTTGTGCATATAAACGTACAACAGAACTACCTCTTCATACGTCCGGCCCTGTGGGTGACGGCAATGCGTGTCACGCGTACGTCAGTTCGCCCACGTGCTGTGCCCCCCGCTACCGGGGCATGGCGAGGCTTTCTTCCCATACGCTCAGGAGCTTTTTGGCGCTCTCTGTCCAACTGAACGCTGCGGCGCGGCACATACCGAGCCGCCTGAGATCCCGCCTTCTGGAATCGTTGTTCAGGACGTCCAATGCCGTGGCCGCGATGTCCCCTGCATCGTAGGGGTCGCAGTAAGCCACCGCGTCGCCGCCGGTTTCCGGCATGGCCGAAAGCCTGGAGGTGACGACGGGCGTACCGCACGCCATGGCTTCCAGGACCGGCAGGCCGAAGCCCTCGGCCAGACTCGGGAACAGAAAGACCTCTGCCCCGTTGTACAGGGATATCAGCTCCTCCTGCTCCACCCCCACCTTCAATAGGATGTCGTCCTTCATCTCCGAGATCTTTTGCATCACCTCCCTGCTCCCGTAGCCGAAATAGCTCGTTACCATGACGAGCTTCAGGTCGGGCGATTCTTTTTTGATTATCCTGAATGCGTCCAGCAGCCTCTCTATGTTTTTCCGACGCTGGAATACGCCGACGAAAAGCATGTACCTGCCCGCCCCCAGGCCTTGTCTGAAGCTTTTGACCGCGGCTTCCGGCATAGGCCTGAACGCCTCCGAACAGCCTTCCGGGACGACGAAGATTCTCTCCGGAGGGAACATGTCCGACAGGTCATCTTTCGTTGCCAGCGACGGCGATATGATGATGTCGGCCCTCCGGATCAAGCTGTCCAGTTTTTTCAGCAGCCTCTTGCGCTGTTCTTCCGTATGGTAGTCCCTGTTCTTCAGGTACAGCACATCGTGGACGATGGCGGACTTCAGTCCCGCACGGACGAGCCGGGGCAAGAAGCCGTCGAACCCGTGGAAGACGTCGAAGTGTCTTGGCCAGGACGGCGACGCTCCGTATGCCCTGAGTCTGAGATACTGTTTCAGCTTGGTCGTGAGGAAGTACTGGTTTGCCGTGTCCGTCCTGAGTAAAGAGCGGACGACGTTGTTTATGTAGACCTGTATGCCGGACAGAGGGAATGCGAGAGAGGATATCTCCAGACCGATTCTCAATCTCTTCTCTCCGGAAGATTGGCCCGGCCTCGTGGGGCGGGTGAATGGGCTTTTTCCCGACTGCATATGCCGATAGTCTCTACCATGGAATACAAATAGTTCAAACGGAATTTTTGTTTTGATTTTTGCAGCATAAGTGCCATCAACCCGATAAATGCAATAATAGCGTTTGCGAACCTTGTATGGTACAGCACGGTTGCCCTGTCCTTCGGCTTCATGAAGAAGCTCATGTCGTCGAAGGGCTTCTGGGCGGTTGCCGTTACAAGCGTGGTTATATTCGCGGGGTTCTCGGCATACTTTGTATGGTTCGGCATAAGCAATCTTGCCGTTCTGGGGTCTTGATACGGCATGGGCCGTCGGCGTACCTGCTCACGGACAGTTGCCTATGCGCTTGCCTTGGATATCAATCTGGAAAGTCGGATGTCCGTCATAGATGATCTGTACTGAAGCGCTGCTTTCATAGGTGTCACCCTCAAAGTCGGCTTCCCCTGTGCCGCTGCCTGCGTATTCGCCCGTGCACTTCAACTGCCAGTTAACGGTATTGCCTGCTACGGCATAGCCCCTGTTTTCGCAGCCTTCCAAGGTGAGAACCCATTGATCCATGCCTTTTTGAAGGTCCTTGTCGGTAACACAGTGCGTTAATGTCTTCGTTTGCCAGGTAGTGGGCATGCCCTTCATTCCCTCTCTGGCCGTCATCTGCCATAGTCCCGGCACTGCATTTACGACCATATCCAGACCATTCGATTTATGGCAATCCAACCCACGCGCAGCCATGAGTAGCGATACGACGGCCAATAAAATAGCCCTTTCCCTTAGCATAATCCCTCCCTCTGGTTGTTTTTTATTTCCCGTAAGCGCAGCAATTTGTCAAGTACATAAGGAACGCCCGTTTTGCAAAATTTTGGCCCGGGCCCGAGTCATCGCCTATCGAGGTTCCCTTTTGATGCGGAGGAACAGGGGGCAAAAGGTCATTTCGCGCTCGGGTAGATCCGCACATGGAGTTGATTGTGGAGGCGAGGGAGTATATATTTAAGCGTGAGGGCCGTCATGAGAGAGATAAACAGGGACTCCATAGAAAAAATGCCATTGTCCTATAAAGACGAAGACGGGAACACCGTACTACACCTGGCTGTCCTGAGAAGCTACGATGATTTCAAGAAGGTGTTGTCCATGGCAGAGTGCTCGGAAGCAAGGTGCATGAACGCCCGGAACAGGGAAGGCGATACCCCTTTGCACCTTGCCATAAAGAATAACTTTCTGAACAAGGTGAGGGACCTCGTAGAGGCAGGGGCCAAGACCGACGTCAGGAACAATGCGGGTCTGGACGCTGCAGAGCTGGCCAGAAGAGAGAACGAGTCCGACATCATCGAGTATCTGGAGAGTGTGATGATCTCTATCTATGATTGACCCGAAAAATGCATTTTTCGGGTTGATCGCAAACGTGCTCCCCGCCCCGGTCGATCGTTATCCCGGGTAGGTAATGTTGTCGCCCCGTACGCGCGCAAACGTCGTTATGGCATGGGGTATACGCCGGCCCTTGCCTGTTATATGCTCTACCTTGATCCCCCGTACGACGAGCGCGTCGGCGATAAGGGAACGGTGGCATTGCCAAGGGACGGCTTCGGCACACATGATTGCCGATGGGTCCCTTGATGCCTTTTTGATCAGTCCTTCCAGCGCCTTTTCAAACGACTCCGTCTGCATATAGTCCGCAAACCCACGAAAAGATGCGTTGCGCCATGCAGTGTTGACGGATTCCGGGCCTGAGCGGCGCAACCCGCCCAGATCCCGCAGGTGTTCGTACTCTATGCCTGCCCGGGCCAGGTCCCCGGAGAGGGTGTCCTTGTTGAATTGCGGGTTATGTCGCGAGTGCGGAACCGTCCTCACATCGAACAGCCTTTTTACCCCGCTCGACTGCAGAAGGCCGATGAAATCTTTCAGATCCCTCGTCGAGTGCCCGATGGTAAGTACCACGCCTGTTTCCCGTACTTTCTGCGGGTTCTCTGTCTTTTGCGTCTTGCCCGCCAGAAGGCCCGCAATCTTCTTGTGTAAGGCTCGTAGCATGACTGCCGCTCTATGGTAAATATAGTATCTCTTTCTGCAAACGGAAATGGCAGGGACGGCCATGGAAGCGTCGTAGGTCCGTGGAGGGCGGTCTGCGGAACGTCCCCCACTTCGCTTTTGGGACATGGGCCGGGAAGATTGTGTTCCTTCAGGGGGCCGGATTTGGTATGAATGGGACCACTGCATTTGATAGGGAGTTGCGCCGGCTTTTAATATATGCTATATTCGTATAAAGGCAAGAGGGCCTGTACAGTATGAAAAAGACATACAATGCTGTTATTTTGTTTTTTGCCACCGGCATGTTCGTGGGGTACGTGCCTTTAGCCCCCGGCACGTTCGGGAGCATAGTGGGCGCTGCGCTCTATTGGGCAGCGTCAATGTGTCTGGGCGTGTATCAATCGCTGGCGCTCTTCGGTGTCATGCTCCTCGCCGGCACGTACGCGGCTGGCAGGGCAGAGAAGATACTCGGGGAGCAGGATAGCAGTAGGATAGTGATAGACGAGGTGGTGGGCATGTATGGCACGATGCTTTTCATTCGCCCGGACCTCACAGGCCTCCTGATCGGGTTTCTCTGTTTCAGGGCGTTCGATATCGTCAAGCCCTATCCCGCATCCTATGTGGACAGGAATGTCCACGGCGGCCTTGGCGTGATGCTCGACGACGTGATAGCGGGCATCTTTGCGAATGTCACGACACACGTACTGATCTTTTTATATCTGTTGGTACGACCATGATAAGGGCGTTTATCGCAATACCTCTGGAAGATGCGGCGAGATCCGCGGTAATCGAGGTCATAGACGCATTGAGGGCTTCCTGGGGCCTCGGCAAGGGCGCTGCCAGAAACAGCGCAGGGAAGGAGGGCGGCATTACGTGGGTCGGCAGGGATGGCATCCATCTTACGCTAAAGTTCCTCGGCAGTATCGACGAGCGCGATGTCCTGCGTGCAAAGGGGGCACTGGATGCGCTGAAAGACATGCGCTCCTTCAGGATGGACCTTTGCGGCATAGGTGCGTTCCCGTCCGCTGAGAGGCCGAGGGTCCTGTGGGTAGGCATACGACAGGCCGGGCAGGTCGGGGCGCTTGCCGGGAGGGTAGAGGAGTCTATCGGCGACATCAACCGGGAGGACAGGCCGTTTTCCGCACACATAACGATCGGCAGGGTCAGGGGCACTGCACGCGCAGCGCCGGCCAGCGGGTATGGACCGCTTGAAATAGCCAGGGAGTTGTGGGATGATAAAACCATAAGCACTTCTCTTGTTGACAGGGTGGTGCTGTTTCAAAGTATACTGGGGCCAGGGGGCGCAGTCTACCGCTCGTTACATGAGGGGGCCCTTAGAAAGGAGGCATTATGACGGTTATCGATACCCAGAGTAAGAAGAAAGCCCTTGACATGGCCCTTCTGAATATCGAAAAGCAGTTCGGGAAAGGCAGTATCATGAAGCTCGGTACGATGGGAGCGATCGTCGATACGCCTGTTATACCGACCGGCTCGCTGGGGCTTGATGTGGCCCTGGGCGTTGGCGGTATTCCGAAGGGCAGGGTCGTGGAGATCTTCGGCCCGGAGTCGTCGGGCAAGACGACCCTCACGCTGCACATCATTGCCGAGGCGCAGAGGGCCGGCGGTATTGCGGCATTCATAGACGCGGAGCATGCCCTCGATATAAACTACGCGAAAAAGCTGGGGGTCAACATAGACGAGCTGCTCGTGTCCCAGCCGGATTCCGGGGAACAAGCGCTCGAGATAACGGACACGCTTGTGCGCAGCGGCGCCATAGACATCGTCGTGATAGACTCTGTCGCCGCGCTCGTGCCCAAGGCCGAGCTGGAGGGGGAGATGGGTGACGCCCAGATGGGCGCACAGGCACGCCTGATGTCGCAGGCCCTACGCAAGCTCACGGCGAATATCAGCAAGACGCAGACGACCGTCGTATTCACCAACCAGATAAGGATGAAGATCGGCGTGTTTTTCGGCAACCCGGAAACGACGACCGGGGGCAATGCCCTGAAGTTCTATGCGTCCGTGAGGGTGGATATACGGCGCGTCAACAACATCAAGGAGGGCGATTCTATCATAGGCACGAGGACCAAAGTGAAGATCGTCAAGAACAAGGTCGCTCCGCCCTTCAGGGAGAGCGAGTTCGACATATACTACGGCGAGGGTATATCGAGGATCGGCGAGATCATTGACATCGGAGCGGAGATCAAGGCAATAGATAAGAGCGGGGCATGGTACACGTTCAACAACGAGCGCATAGGACAGGGAAGGGACAACACAAGGCTGTTTTTGAAAGAGCACCCCGAGTTATCCTCCAGGATAGAAGAAAAGATACGACAGCACTTCGGCCTCACGAAGGGCGAAAAGGGACAAAAAAAGGAACAGGAGAAGGCATAGATGGAACTGAACGACATCCTGAAGATTGCGATCAAGGCGAATGCATCGGACATACACCTGAAGGCGGGGCTGCCGCCCATATTCAGGATAAACGGCTCCCTCGTGCCGTACAAGGAGGCGCCGAGGCTCGCACCAGAGGACCTCGGGAAGATGACGTTCGGCATCATGACGCCGATACAGCGCGAAAAGTTCAAGACGACATACGAGCTGGACATGGCCTACGGCGTCCCGGGCCTCGGCAGGTTCAGGGTCAACGTGTTTCAGCAGCGGGGCACGATAGGGAGCGTGTTCAGGGTCATTCCCTTCGGGGTGCCTTCCTTCGAGCAGTTGAACCTGCCGAAGGTCATCGAGAAGATAGCGATGGAGCAGAGGGGGCTCGTGCTGGTCACCGGGACGACCGGGAGCGGGAAATCGACATCCCTCGCCTCTATGATAGACTACATAAACGGTAGCAGAACGTGTCATATTATAACCATAGAGGACCCCATCGAGTACCTGCTCAGGGACAAGAGGAGCATCGTGAACCAGCGCGAGCTCGGTGTGGACACGCAGGGCTTTGCAACGGCCCTCAGAAGCGCCCTCAGGGAGGACCCGGACGTGATACTCGTCGGAGAGATGAGGGACTTCGAGACGATCGAGACGGCCATAACCGCTGCAGAGACGGGACACCTCGTTTTCAGTACCCTGCACACCCTCGACGCAAAGGAGACGATAAACAGGATCATCTCCATATTCCCCCCGTACCAGCAGAAGGCCGTGAGGCTCCAGCTCTCCTCCATACTGAAGGCCGTCATATCCCAGAGGCTTGTGCCGAAGGCGGACAACAAGGGCAGGGTCCCGGCAATCGAGGTCATGATAGCGACCGCGAGGATAAAGGAACTTATCGCCGATGAGGAGAGGACCATGGAGATAATCGATACGATAGCGAAGGGGTTTACGACCTACGGCATGCAGACCTTCGACCAGTCTCTGCTCCAGCTCTTCAGGCAGAACCTCATTACGTACGAAGAGGCGCTGAAGCAGTCGACAAACCCGGACGACTTTGCCCTGAGGGTAAAGGGCATTACCTCGAGCTCGGACATGACTTGGGAGGATTTCGATAAAAAGTCCGGTTCTGCCAAAGAAGAGGACTTCAAGATAGAGAAGTTTTGATCGGTGAATACCAAAGAGATCCGAGACACCTTCCTCAGATACTTCGCTTCGCAGGGGCACAGGCTTGTCCCGAGCTCTTCCCTCGTTCCCCAGAACGACCCCACCCTGCTGTTTACCAATGCCGGCATGGTCCAGTTTAAGAGGATCTTTACGGGAGAGGAGAAGGCTGACTATCTGAGGGCGTGCACGTCGCAGAAGTGCGTGCGTGCGGGCGGGAAGCACAACGACCTCGAGAACGTGGGGTACACCGCACGACACCATACCTTTTTTGAGATGCTCGGCAATTTCTCTTTCGGCGATTACTTCAAGAAAGACGCTATACGGTTCGCATGGGAGCTCCTGACCAAGGAGTTCGGGCTGCCCCAGGAAAGGCTGTGGATAACGACGTTCAAGGACGACGACGAGGCGTACCGTATATGGAACAGGGACATCGGGGTCCCCTCGGCGCGCATCGTCAGGATGGACGAGAGAGACAACTTCTGGTCCATGGGCGACGCCGGACCGTGCGGCCCGTGCTCCGAGATCATCTTCGATCAGGGGGATACCGTAAAATGCGAGGACCCGGAGTGCGGTGTGGGGTGCGGATGCGACAGGTACCTCGAGATATGGAACCTCGTGTTCATGCAGTACAATAAGCAGCAGGACGGCACGCTCGTTCCGCTGCCGAAGCCGAGCATCGATACCGGGATGGGGCTCGAGAGGATAAGCGCGGTGATCTCAGGCGCAACGAGCAACTACGACATAGACATATTCCGGGGCATCATAGAGTCGCTGGAGGGCATCCTGCACGTCGCGTACGAGCCGGCATCCTTTTCCGGCACCGCGCTGAAGGTGATGGCGGATCACATCAGGGCGGCCGTGTTCCTCATAGGCGACGGCGTATTGCCGTCGAACGAGCAACGGGGGTACGTCCTGAGGAGGATCCTGAGGCGTGCGCTGAGGTACGCGTTCATGGTCGGCATGAAGGAGCCCATGCTCCATACCGCTGTCGAGGCAGTCCTACGGCCGTACAGCGATACGTACGCGTACCTCGGCAGGCATAAAAAGGTCATCCAGTCCACGATCAAGGAAGAGGAAGTCAGATTCCTCTTTACGCTCGAGAGAGGACTGTCCTTTATCGACGAGAGGCTCGGCACTATGAGATCGTCCGCCGCTACGCGCATAGACGGTGCGTTCGCGTTCAAGCTCTACGATACCTACGGCTTCCCTATCGATATACTGTCCGACATCGCAAAAGAGAACGGCATGACTGTTGATAACGACAGGTTCAATGTGCTAATGGAAGAGCAGAGGAAGAAGGCGAGGGACGCAAGCAAGTTCGGAAAGGCCATGGAGATAAAAGACATATCGTTGTACGAGCAGATTTTACAGGCCGCAGGCCCGACGGAGTTTATCGGGTACAGGAGGCTGTCGCTGAAGACGCCCATACAGTGGATCATCAAGGACGGCCGGCATGCGGAGGAGCTTGACGAGGGCGAGGATGGCATCCTTGTATTTAAAGAGACGCCGTTCTATGCTGAGTCAGGTGGCCAGATCGGGGACACGGGCACGATAACCGCGGGCCCGAGCAGGTTCCTCGTCAGGGACACCGTCAGACCGGTAGAGGGTGTCATAGCGCATATCGGGAAGGTAGAGAAGGGACGTTTTACGAAAGGCCAGAATACGGAGCTTGCCGTCGACAGGGAGAAGCGCCAGTCGACAGCGCTCCACCATACCGCGACACACCTGCTCCAGACGGCGCTGCGTACGCTCATAGGCCCGAACATAGCCCAGGCCGGCTCTTCTGTGGGCCCCTCAAGGCTAAGGTTCGATTTTACGCTTGGCCGTGCCGTTACCGCAGAGGAACTACTGAAGGTAGAGGCCCTTGTAAACCAGTGGGTACGGGAGAACCACGAGGTCGTTATCAATTTCTCGTCCCTCGAGGACGCAGTCAGGGAGGGGGCCATGGCGCTGTTCGACGAGAAGTACAAGGACATCGTCAGGGTCGTCACGATCGACAAGATAAGCAAAGAGCTGTGCGGGGGCACGCACATAAAGCGTACGGGGGACATAGGGCTCTTTATGATAGTGAGAGAGGCGTCTGTGTCGGCCGGGGTGAGGAGGATAGAGGCATTGACCGGACAGGCTGCCTATGCATTTGTGAGGGAGAGGCTGTCGTCCGTCAAGGAGCTGTCGTCCGCCCTGGGCTCGTCCGAAAACGATGTGCTCGCGGCTGCCGGTAGATTGAAGCAGAGGATAAAAGAGCTCGAGGCAAAGCAGGCCAATGGGAAAAACCCATCGGAGGACGTGTCGCAGGACATCCTTTCCGGGGCCGTCGAGGTAGAGGGGATAAAGGTCGTAAGAGCGGTACTCGAAGGCGTGTCGATCGATGACATGCGGGGCATGTGCGATATTTTGAAGCACAAGCTCAAAACAGGCATCGGTGCCCTCGGCAGTACTATAGAGGGGAAGGCCACAATCGTCGTCTTTGTTACGAAGGACCTTACGGACAGGTACAGCGCTTCGGAGATCATAAGGGAGCTCGCTGGTATGGTGAACGGGAGCGGCGGGGGCAGGAAGGACTTTGCACAGGCAGGCGGCCCGGCAGTGGACAGGCTGAGTGATGCAGTGGGGCAGATAGTGAGGATAGTCCAACAGAAGTGAGTCCCCCGTTCCACCACGGTGCTAAAGTGGGATTTAAAGACTTAGTTGTTTAAAACAAGAATGGAGGAAAGGTCATGTCAAAAGTGTGCAAGATATGCGGCAAGGGCCCGCAGTATGGCCACAAGGTAAGCCATGCGAACAACAGAACGAACAAAAGGTGGGAGCCGAACCTTCAAAGGATTAAGATAGTATTGGACGGCAGCGTCAGAACCGTCTCAGTGTGCTCCACCTGTATAAAGTCCGGCAAGATCCAGAAAGTTGCCAGGAAGGCCGTTTGATTAAAAGGAGTAGATATGAGAGAGAAAGATCGGGAGCTTCGCAGGAAACAGAGGAGGAAATTGAAGAGACTGAGGATAAAGAAAAAGATATCCATCGAGCAGAAGGCAAAGGAGAAAGAGGAGCGCGCGTAACACCCGTTGCCGCTGCACCTTGAGTGAGGACATGCCGATGAAAAAGGAGGACATATGAGGAACAGGAACCTATCGTTTGTTTTTTTTGTTGTGTTTCTTACCGCCGCAGTGGGATCCACGGGGTGCAGCAGGGAGTCAAAAGGCAGTACGCCCCTGTACGGTGCAAACGGATACATCCTTACGCCCGCGGGGGTTCAGATCGCTGCTGACAGAAAGAGCATACCGATGCCGAGCGAGATCGCGATGACGCCCGACGGCAAGACGGTCCTGACCTTGAGCACCGGATGGGTGAAGACGGGCGGCACTCATAAGATTACGGCCATAGATGCCCTTACGGACACCGTCGCATCATCGCTCCCCCTTGCTCCGTACGAATCTTTCGACGGCATGGCCGTCAACAGCGCCGGCACCGACATCTACGTACCCGGCATACAGAGCCAGAGCGGCTTTATACTCGATGTAAGCATAGACACGACCAGGAGAATGGCCTTGAAGCGGGCGATCCCGCTGCAGGCATATACAACATCCACCTTTGGTACGCAGATGACGCTGTTGCCTACGCCGGCCGGCATCGCTGTGAACGGGAGCACCCTCGTTTCCGCGAACGACGTGGGGTATGAATGCGGCGGGAGCATCGCCCCGCCGGACTGTCCCCAGTACCCGGGGGAGACGGTGTCGATCATAGACCTGTCGAAAGGGGCACAGGCGTACACAGTGGTCACCGGCGGGCTTTATCCATGGGCCGTTGCCGTGACACCCGACGGGAGCGAGGCATATGTTTCGAACAGGGGCTCTTCGGACGTGTCCGTTGTATCGCTTTCCGGCACGCCAGTCACGACGGCGGTCATTCCCGTACAGGCAGGCCCGGCAGCGATTGTTTCCTCGCCGGACGGCTCAAAGATGTATGTCGCAAATACATTGAGCGACTCGGTGAGCGTTATCGATACATCGACGAAGGCGGTATCGTCCATATCCCTTGCACTATATCCGACAGAGCCGTCCGTCGGGGGCTCGCCAGACGGGCTTGCGGTATCGCAGGACGGCAGCAGGCTCTATGTCGCCATGGGGGCCGACAACGCCGTCGCCGTCGTGGATACAGCTACGGATGCCGTCATCGGTCGGATACCGGTTGGATCGTACCCGGCGGGGGTGGTATTTGACAGCCTGAACGGCCACATCTATACCGTAAATATGTACGGCATAGGGCATGGGCCGTGGGTGCCGGCAGGCTACGCCCAAATATTCAGCTTCCTGAGCTATAATTGGTATGTCTACGGCTCTGTTTCGGACATACCCGTTCTGTCTTCCTCGCAGCTTGCCGGGTACACGTCTCGCGTGCTTGCGAACGACTTCGTCAGCCCCGGTCGTCCGCCGGTCCCGGCAGCCATACGGTCGGCGTGGTCGAACATCAAACATGTCGTCTATATCTTCAGGGAGAACAAGACGGCGGATATGGAATTCGGTGACCTTGGGGCACGTGCAGGCACGCGGCCTATACCGTGTCCGTACTATGCGCCGGGGAGCGATTCTGCCCTGAGCGGCGTGCCGGTGACGTACGGGTGCGCGAGTGAGGCAGGCAAGGGATTTACAACACCCAACATACACGCAATGGCAAGCCAGTTTGCCCTCGATACGAACTTCTATCTCGACATCGATACCTCCATAGAGGGCCATCCGCTCGCCATCAACGGCTACGAGAGCGACTATCTTCGGAGGATATGGGCGATAAACCTGGACTACGGCGGAATGAACAGGACGGACGACTCCGGTCAGCCCATAGCAGGGCTGCCGGGTGGCTCCATCTTTTCCCGGCTTCTGGATGCCGGGGTCTCGTTCTCGGTCTTCGGAGAGGGCGTACCGAGGCTGTACACCTCCGCCTTTAACAGCCCCACGCCTTCGGAATACCTGCCGTACATCGATCCAAGCTACGGCAGTCAGTTCAGCGATGTTGCACGGGCGGACTATTTCCTCGGCGTCTTTAACACTATGGTGGCAGCGGATAAGTTCCCGCAATTCGTGTATCTGACGTTCGGCGACGACCATTATCCCCCGGGGGACTACTCAGAGAACGACTACGCGACCGCGATGGTCGTTGATGCCATCGCGAACAGCAAGTACTGGGGATCGACCGTGATCTTTCTGGACGAGGACGACCCGCAGGTCGGGATCGATCACGTCGCACAGGACAGGTCGTTCATCGTGGTCGTGGGCCCGTATGCAAAGCACGGACACATCTCGTTCGAGCACTACGGGTTTCCGAGCGTACTGAGGACCATAGAGATGATACTGGGCCTGCAGCCAATGACGGAGTACGATGCGACCGCACTGCCCATGTATGACATGTTTCAGGCCACCCCGGACATGACCCCGTTTACGGCCGTCCCGGAGACATGGCCCACCATAACTACCAACCCAGGCGGCGGGTAGTCACGGCTTAATGGTCGTTGTTATTTCGCTGCCTACCCGGATGTCCGGGGGATAGTTCGGGATGTCCGTCGTTATCGTGAGTGTGCAAGGGCCCGGCGTGGGGACCGTAACAGTGCATGTCGAGGCGGTCGACGTGGTCTGGCCCGAACCGCTGTTTGAGTCGTAGAATATGGTATAGCCCGCCGGTATGGTAGGAGCGGTGACGGCGGTCCACGTAAGGGTGACGCCGCCGGGAACGGAGATCGTCGTTATGGACGAAGGTACGCCCATTTCTTCGGTCTCCGTACTCGACCCGTAGTCGTTGTAGGCGGATATAAAATATTCATACAGGACACCATTGGTTAGGCTGGAGTGCGTGTAGGTCGTGGAGGTCGTTTTCGCAAGGAATTGGCGGTTGCCCTGGATAACGGTGCCCGTGTTGTAGTAGTAGAGGTAATACCCGTCGGCGCCTGTGGATGGGCTCCACGCCAGCGAGATCTGCCTATCGCCTGGGGCGATACCAAGATTCGCGGGCGCTTGCGGCGGCGCCTGTGGAGGCGGATTCGATTTCGACGGGCTGCCGCACCCGATGCCCAAAACGATCATCCCGGCCAGCGACAAAAAGATCATGCTTTTTCGTATCATGTGTCCTCCTATTTGATCCTCGTCCCATTGGGAACGTCCCTGTCGAGCGTCAGAAGGCCGAGGTGCTCTGCGTCCCCGGCAGCAAGCAACATGCCCTGCGATTGTATTCCGAACAGCTCCGCGGGCCGGAGGTTTGCAACGACAACGATACGTTTGCCGGGAAGCTCCTCCGGCGAGTAAGACCTGCCTATGCCCGCGACGATGGTCCTCTTCTCTCCTATGTCGACCTCTATCTTTATAAGTTTCTGTGATCCTTCCACCCTCTGCGCGCTCAGTATGGTTCCGACCTTTAATTCGGTCTTTTTAAACTCGTCTATGCCCATGGTCCCTGGTGCCTGCTTCTGCTGTGCGGTGTTTTGTGCAGGTGGTGCTTCCTGCATTTTTTTGGATGGTCGGGACAGATCCGCCCGCGTCTTCGCTGGATCGGATTTTGCACTGTCCGGCTTCTTTGCGAACAGCGGCTGTGCCAGAGCGATCCTGACGGACGGTACAGCTCCGCCCCATGCGGAGAGCTGCCCGAGATTGAGGCCTTCTGCTTTTGCATCCTGTGCTATCGCACTCAAGATTTTGCGTGCTGCATCCGGCATAAACGGCAGAAGGTACACTGCGACGATCCTCGTCGCCTCTATCGTAGTATAGAGCCGTGTGTTCAGCCTTTCCGTGTTTCCCGCCTTTGCATCCTGCCACGGCCTTGTCTGGTCTACATATTTGTTCGCCTCCCCTATGAACCCCCATACGGCAGAGAGTGCGTTATGGAACTCGATATTGTCCATCGCGGTACTGTACGCGGTGTATAGCTGTGCTGCCTTTTCTTGCAGCGCTCTATCGGACTGGTCCTGGGCCCCCGCTACAGGCAGTACTCCGTTGGCAAACCTTGCGACCATGCCTGTGGCCCTGGAGAGCAGGTTCCCCAGGTCATTCGCAAGGTCGCTGTTTATGCGTGTCTGCATCGCAGTGTCTGAGAAGTTGCCGTCGAGGCCGAACGGCACCTCCCTCATCAGGAAGTACCTTGTTGCATCGGTGCCGTAGGCATCTACGAGTGATTCCGGCGAGACGACGTTGCCCAGGGACTTGCTCATTTTCATACCCTCTATCGTCCACCAGCCGTGCGCAAATATCTGCTTCGGCAGTGGCAGCCCTGCTGACATGAGGAACGCTGGCCAATATACGGCGTGGAACTTCAGGATGTCCTTTCCCACGAGCTGAATGTCCGGGGGCCAGAAATCGTCGAACGTATCGGTATCGCCCATAAAGCCGGCCGCGGTGAGATAGTTCAGGAGTGCATCGAGCCAGACGTAGACCACGAGCCCTGGGTCGCCGGGCACCTTGATTCCCCACTCGAATCCGCTCCTCGTTATACTCAGGTCTTTCAGCCCGTCCCGTACGAAGCTCAGGACTTCGTTTCTCCTTGAGGCCGGGAGGATGAAGCCGTCGTTCGCCTCGATGTGCCTGAGCAGCGGCTGCTGATACCGTGACAGCCTGAAAAAGTAGCTCTCTTCCTTTATCTTCTCGACCTCCCTGCCGCACGAGGGGCATTTACCGTCCACGAGCTCTTTCTCGGTCCAGTAAGATTCGTCAGGGGTGCAGTACCAGCCCTCGTAGGCGCCGGGATAGATGTCGCCGTTCGCCTTCAGCCTCGCCCAGATTTCCTGCACGACCCGCGTATGACGCTCTTCCGTGGTCCGTATGAAGACATCATTCCGTATGTCCAGGAGCTTCCATGCATCCACAAATTTAGCGACGACACTGTCGGCAAGCGTTTTCGGGGACATGCCGCGCTCCTCCGCGGAACGCTGTATCTTCTTGCCGTGCTCGTCCGTGCCCGTTGTAAACAGCACGCTGCGTCCGGAGAGCCTTTTGTAGCGGACGAGGACGTCGGCCGCTATGGTCGTGTACGCGTGCCCTATGTGCGGTACGTCGTTCACGTAATAGATGGGCGTCGTTACGTAGAAGCCTTTGTCCTTTTTCCCGGATACGCGTTTCGCTCCCACCATGTCCTCCTTAGCCGAACAGGCCTTTCGACTTTACCTGATCGTATTTAAACCTGACCTTCTCTCCGTTTTCGAGCAAAACGACGACCTCCATGTTGAGCACGTTGTGCCCTACGACCTCGCCGTAGCCGAGGGGTGTAGAGACCCTCTTGTTGAGCTTCGGGAGCACCTCGAGCGCCTGGACGTAGGAATCGTACTCGTAGGTGAGGCAGCACATGAACTTGCCGCAGACACCGGAGAGCTTATGGTAGGTCTGTGGCAGGCCTTGTGGCTTTACATGCCTCATCGTTACGGGAGAGAACGTCTTCAGGAAGGTGCTGCAGCAGAGCTCACGGCCGCAGGGCCCGACACCGCATATCATCTTCGATCTGTCACGTGCCCCTATCTGTTTCATCTCGATGTGTATATGGAAGCGCTTTGCGAGGTCCTTGATGAGCTCCCGGAAGTCGATCCTTGTCTCAGCGACAAAGTAGAACATCGCACCGCTGCCGTCGAAGTAGAACCTCGTATCGACGACCGTGAGCTTGAGGCCGGACTCGTCCGCCTTGTTCTGACAGTATATCTTCGCCTCCTTCGCCCTCTGAAAGAGGATCTGCTCCTTCTCCGCATCTTCGACGGAAAAGGCCCTGATCACCTTGAGCAGGGCCTTTATGTCCTCCTCCCGCATCTCCGAGAGGTACGGCTCTATCCTCACCCTGCCTGTGGAAAAGCCGTTTTTGGTCTCTATGACGGCCCTCTGCCCCTTTTGCAGCTTACAATCGGAGGCATCGTACAGCAGAAATTCTCCCGAAAAGTCGGACTGAATCTTTGTAATTCTTTTAGCCAGCATACTCATCACTTATAAGTTCAAATAATGCGTGTTCCATAATCATCTGCGGACTGACATTGAGCTCGTACGCTGCCCTCCCCTCTTCGAGCATAAGGGCGGCATTTATCATAGCGTGCCTGTCGAATCTTTTTGAAAAGGACTGCACCTCTTCGGTGAATACCTTGTTCCTTAGCATACCGGGTCCGTCCCTGGCAACAATCGCGTCTATGAGAAACGATAGTACGATGTCAAGGACATGATCAAACTGCTCCCTGTACGGGCCGGCCTTGAACCTTTCGGTCGCTCTTACTATGGACGCCGGATCGTCGATGTCCGCGAGCAGCGCGACGACCTTTTTGACGTCCGCCTCCATGTCATCGGGCGACGTGTATTCGATCCTGCCGCCCGATATCAGGCTCAGGTAGTCGATCTCTTCGTCCTTCAAGTGCGTGATCGAGCGCAGGACCTGTCTGATAGCGTCCACCGACAGTCTGCTGAACCCGATCTTTATCGGTCGCGACTGGACCGTCGGCAGGAGTCTTGTGTAGGCCGACGCGATCAGTATTATGGTCGCCCATGGAGGGGGCTCTTCGAGCGTTTTGAGCATCGCGTTCTGCGCATGGACGTTCAGCTCGGACGCATCGTCTATGATGGCTATCTTTTGCCTGCCCTCGAACAGGGGCAGGTTCAGCCATTCGATGGTCCTTACGACGCTGTCCATCTGTGATGCGTCGTCTGGTATGGGTATCGTGAGCTCCACGACATCGGGATGCATGGCCCTTTCGATCTTTTTACAGCTCATGCATACGTCATCGGACAGGCAGGGATCACCGCTATTCCCGGTACAGTTCAGGGCCTTGGCCATGCTCAGTGCCGTGGTGTGCTTCCCTGTGCCCTTACTCCCGAAAAAGAGGAAAGAGCTGTTTACGGCATTGCTCTCGATGAACTTCCGTATCATCGTTATCGCCCTCTGCTGTCCTTTTATATCCATGAAAGACATACGCTCTCCTCAGATGAAGGGCCCGATGCCCGGGTCCCATGTCTCTGGTCTGTGGTCTACAGCCCCGCCCATTTGAAAAAATCCTCCCTGATCTGCCTGTGGATGGGATCGATGCCGCTGCCCGCGTCTATGACGACGATCCTTCCCTTCTCTTTTCCTGCCAGGGCCAGATAGCCCTTCCGTACCCTCTCGAAGAATGACTTGTCCATGAACTCGATCCGCTCTTGTGCCGATCGGCACAAGAGCCTCTTTTTTGCGATCTCGTACGGACAGTCCAGTAGGTATGTCCTGTCCGGCCTTACCGTGCCGACGAACGCCTTTTCGAGCATGGCTATGATGTCCATGCCCAGCCCCCTGCCGTATCCCTGGTATGCAACGGTTGCGTCATGGAACCTGTCGCACAGGATTAATCGTCCCCTTTTAATCGCGGGCAGTATCAGTGACCCCATGAGCTGTGCCCTGCTGGAGAAGAACAGGAGGAGCTCCGTGTGCGGAAGTATGTCGAGATGATCGTCTGCAAGCAGAGCCCGGACCTTCTCGCCGAGCGCTGTGCCGCCGGGCTCGCGGGTCTTGATTGCGTGAATGCCTGTCGACAGGAGATCGCCGTAGAGCAGCTCAAGCTGTGTTGTTTTGCCCGATCCGTCGATACCCTCGAAGGTTATGAATAGCCCCTTTTTACCCATCCTGCTTCTTGTGCCTTGCGCCCTTCCCGTTATCGTGCGAGCTTCAGCCTCCTGATGGCCTGCCGATAGTCTTTCGAGCCGAATATCGCGGTACCCGCAACGACGATGTCCGCCCCGGCTTTTATGACTCCTGCCACGTTCTGTGCGGTTATGCCTCCGTCGACTTCGATAAGTAGGGAGGCGTTCCTCGACTGTCTGATACGATCGAGCTCCTTTATTTTGTCCAGGCCCGACCGAATAAATTCCTGTCCTCCGAACCCGGGGTTGACCGTCATTATCAGTACGAGGGAGAGCTCTTCAAGGATGTCTTTCAGCATGACGACCGGCGTCGCTGGGTTGAGAGACACTCCGGCACCCCTGCCAGCGCTTTTTATCGTTGCCATGGCCCTATGGAGATGGTTGCATGCTTCGAGGTGTACGGTGACGATGTCGGCACCCGCATCGATGAAGCTGTCTATGTGGTCCATCGGATCGACTATCATCAGATGGACGTCCAAGGGCAGCTTCGTTGTCTTTCGTATGGAGCTTACGACGGGCTGGCCTATCGTTATGTTCGGTACGAACCTGCCGTCCATGACATCGATGTGCAACATGTCGGCTCCGGCCATTTCCACCGCTTTTATCTCCTCGGCGAGCCTGGAGAAGTCCGAGGCGAGTAGAGACGGGGCTATCCTTATGTGTCTCATTGTATGTCCTTCTTCCGAAAGTATAACACAATAAAGGCGAGGAAAATGCAATAGAAAAATTTCGGAGAAGAAGAGGGGTCACCCAAAAGACTCAGGGTCAGCCCTCAAAAGACCATTGGACATTGGGAAAGAGGAGTGGAAACGTTTCATATGAATCCAATTCTATGGTGTTTTGGTTCTGGTGGAGTCATAAGCTCGCGTATGGCATCGAAAACGATCTTAGGAAAAGAAATGGGGTCGCGTCTACACTTTGCACAATCCATAAAACATAGATGTCCGGAATGAAGGTGCCGTCATAAAGGTTCGGGGGCATGAATTTGAAATGATGAGCTATAGGATACGATGGCGGAACTGCAAAATGAGTTTATGGTAGTGGATAAAAGACTTTTATAAAAAAAGGAGGCAAACAGAGAAGGGAGAGGAAAAGTGCATCTGAAGACAGGCGGAAGCGCATGAATAAGTATCTTTGCGAGGATACCATATGCAGGTAAACAGGGAATCGGGGTTTCAATAAAAAGACACCGCAAATTCCCACCGGCTAACAAATACTGATTTTCTAAATCGGGATTTTGGGGTAACGTACTTGTAGACAAAGAACGTGGTATAATGTATATGCTAAAAAACTGGAGGCTCACAATGGACAGCAAATATTTCCCATCGTTGTTCAGTCCGGTAAGGATAGGCGGCATCGAGATAAAGAACAGGGTTGTCTTCCCAGCGATGCACCTTAATTATACGCCCGACGGCCGCGTGACGGACCAGATGACCGCGTTCTACGAGAGCAGGGCACGGGGTGGCGCTGGTCTGATCATAGTCGGCGGGTGCACCGTAGACAAGGTCGGGGGCGGCCATTTTATGGTCAGGCTCGATACGGACGACTTCGTCCCCGGCATGTCCGCTTTGACGAAGACCCTGCACTCGCACGGCGTAAAGGTGTTCGCGCAGCTTTACCATGCGGGGAGGTATGTGACCTCCTGGATGATAGAGGGGGAGACGCCCGTCTCGGCATCGCCGGTGCCATCGAAGCTCACCAACGAGACGCCGAGGGCGCTCACGGTGGACGAGATACGGCGGGTCCAGCAGGCCTATGCGGACGCGGCGCTCAGGGCAAAGAGGGCGGGCATGGACGGCATCGAAATACTCGCGTCCGCCGGCTACCTCATATGCCAGTTCCTGTCCCCGCTTACGAACCGGAGGACCGACGATTACGGCGGTACGTCCGAGAACAGGATGCGCTTCGGGATAGAGGTGTACAGGAAGGTACGGGAGGCGGTCGGTGACGGCCTCGCGATCATCATGAGGCTGTCGGGCAGCGATTTCGTGCGCGGTAGCAACACGATAGGCGAGACCGTCGAGTTCGCCAGGGCGCTCGACCGGGCCGGCATCGACGGGTTCAACGTGACCGGCGGCTGGCACGAGACCCACGTGCCCCAGCTTACCTTTTCAGTGCCGGAGGGCGCGTTCTCGTACCTCGCGATGAAGGTCAGACAGGCCGTTCGCGTGCCTGTTATCGCATCGAACAGGATAAACGACCCCACTATCGCGGAGAAGTTCATAAACGACGGCTGGGCCGATATGGTCGTTATGGGCAGGGCATTGATAGCTGACCCGATGTTCCCGGAAAAGGCGAGGAAGGGCGAGACCCACGACATAAACTACTGCATCGCCTGCAACCAGGGGTGCTTCGACAATATATTCAACGGGCTGCCCGCGGGATGCCTCGTGAACCCGATCGTCGGGAAGGAGCACGAGATAAAGATCACCAGGGCGAAGAAGGCCAAAACGGTAGCGGTGATAGGTGCCGGCCCAGCGGGCCTGGAGGCCGCCGTAACGCTCGCCAGGCGGGGACACAAGGTCAGCGTCTATGAGAAGGAAGAATGGATCGGCGGACAGTTCAACCTCGCGAGTGCCGTGCCCGACAAAGAAGGCTTCTATGACCTCCTGCTCTATTATGCACACCAGCTCGAGCACCATGGCGTCCGCCTCTATCTCGGGAAGCCTGTAAGCAAGAGCGGCGTCTCGAAGCTCAGGGCGGACGAAGTCGTTGTTGCAACGGGCGCGGCCCCTCTCATACCTGCTGGTATAGAGGGCCTGCGCGAGGGCATAGAAGACGGCTCCGTGGAGCTTGCGTGGGACATACTCTCAGACGAGTTCGCCGGCACGACGCAGGACATCGTCATCATCGGGGGCGGCGCAGTGGGGTGCGATGTGGCACTGTACCTCTCGCAGGGCGGGACGATGAACGAGAAGACGGCACGGTTCCTGCTCGAGAACGACGCAGAGGACCCGCTGCTCGTGCAGCAGCTCCTGAAGCAGTCCACGCGGAAGATCACGATACTCGAGATGCTCGATAAGATCGGCAGGGACATAGGGAGGTCGACGCGGTGGCCCATCATGCAGCAGCTCAAGAGGCGCGGCGTGAGGATGTACGCGAACACGAAGGTCACGAAGATAGAGGAAGGCAAGGTGTACGCGGAGAACAACGGACAGACGCAGGCGTTCGATGCCGGGATGATAGTCCTCGCGGCCGGCGTGACCCCGCACAACCCGTTCTCGAAGACAAAAGACCGGCGCATCCATGTTATCGGGGACGCGCTTGCCCCGGCAAAGGCGCTCGATGCCATACGCCAGGGGTTCGAACTGGCGCTGACGATATAAACAAGCCATAGGCCTAGGCAGTGTATGGGTCAATGCGAATTATAAGGAGGCATATGAAGACCAAGGTAATGACAGTCGTAATGTCGATGTTTGCAGTGGGGCTGCTGGCAATAGTCAGCCGGAGCTCCTGGGTATTTGCGCAGGCCGGCAACCCGGCATGGCCCGGTACACCCGGGACGCCCAGCCAGAGTTCCATCAAAAGCTCCGACTGGGTGCCGTACCTGCCCTGGGACCCAAGTTATGCGCAGGCAGAGCCCGGGTTCAAGTATTACAATCCCAATGCAGGCGTGCTTGACGAGCAGTGGAACCTGCTGGGCTTCGAGCCCTCCCTCCTGCAGGGCTCCGCGGCGCTGGACACGCCAGAGCAGATGTACGGCGTGAGCGGAATCAGCGCGGACAAGGCGTGGCAGTATACCAGGGGCGACCCGCACGTCCTTATCGCTGTGCTCGACTCCGGCATAGAGTGGAACGACCGCGAGCTCACGGACAAGATATATCTGAACATGAAGGAGCTGCCGCCGCCGTGCAATGCCGCAGGGAAGACCATTTCCCCTTCCGCATGCAGCTCTCAAGAGTTTGTGTACAACGGATCATGCTACGACTACAACGGCGACGGTGTCTTCAACGTGGCCGACTACGACGCATCGCAGGGAGGGGCCGGCTATGCGCTGTACAATGGTACCGCCACAGCGGTCACGGACCAGAACGGCAACGGCTTTATCGACCCGGAGGACCTCATAATCCGCTTCGGTCAGGACGGCGTCGATGCTGACGGCGACGGGTATGCGCGCGACATCGCCGGCTGGAACTTCCGCGACAACAACAACGACCCGTGGGACATCAACGGGTTCGGTCACGGCACCGGGGAGGCGGAGGACTCCTCTGCCCCTGCGAACGACCCGAACGTGGGCTCGGCGGGCGTGTGTCCGAGGTGCATGTTCATGCCCGTCAGGGTCGGGGACAGCTTTGTGGCGGACTCGAACGCCTTTGCAGAGGGCGTACTGTTCGCGACGGACAGCGGGGCAAGGATAATCCAAGAGGCGCTGGGTACGATCAACATGACACACTTCGCGCAGCAGGCGATCGACTACGCGTACGACCACAACGTCGTCATCATAGCCTCCGCCGCAGACGAGGACAGCATGCACCACAACTATCCCTCCAACGGCGACCATGTCGTCATGGTGCACGCCATCGCCACGAACACGCTCGGGGCGGCATCGAAGAACCCCATAACAACCTTCCTCGCGTTCAACAACTGCACGAACTACGGCGCTCACCTCGAACTCTCCACGCCCTCGACGAGCTGCTCCTCCGGCGCGACCGGCAAGACGTCCGGTATGGCCGGCATCGTCGAGTCCATGGCGTTCACCCAGGGCATCGCCCTTACTGCGAACGAGGTCAAACAGATACTGACCCTTACGGCGGACGATATCAATATAGCGAACTCCGTGCCAGGCTCTTCCGGCTACGACCCTACGCTCTATGAGTCGCTGCCCGGATGGGACCAGTACTTCGGCTACGGCAGGGCAAACCTCCTGAACGCCGTACTGTCCGTCACGACTACCGCGATCCCCCCGGAGGCCGATATAGTCGCACCGAACTGGTTCCAGACCGTGGACCCCGTCAGGACCCCGAACCTCGACATCTACGGGTACGTCAATGCGAGATGGGCAGGGTCCTACGACTACGAGGTCCAGTACGGCATCGGTATAACGCCGTCGAGCTTCGTGACGGTGTGTCCCAAGCAGGCGCAGACGTCCCCGGTCTCGGGCAAGCTGTGCACGATCGACGTCGCGAGCATTCCCATATCGGAGGCACCCATAACGAGCGCGGAGACGTGGACGGAGGGCGGTGCCAACGACTACGCCCTGACGATACGGGTGAGGGTGTTCGACAATACTCATCGGAACCGCTACGAGCAGACCTCCGACCTGAACGGGGACACGAGGCTCTACGGCGAGGACCGCAGGGAGATATTCATACATCACGACCCTGACCTATACCCGAACTATCCCATCTACCTTGGTACTTCCCTCGAGTCTTCGCCCGTATTTGCCGACCTCTACGGCACCGGCAAGGACGATCTCCTGATAGGCGGGTCAGACGGCAAGGTCTATGGGTTCGATAAGGACGGCAATCCATTGCCCGGCTTCCCCTTGACAACGGACGTCCTGGAGGTGTTCGATGCCTCGGAGCCTGCAAACGTCGTAAACCATCTCAGGGCCCCGGCATATGCGGGCGGGACGATCTCGCCGGCATCGGCGTCCATACTCAGTACCGTCGCGGTGGGCGACCTGCTCGGCAACGGCGTAACGGACATCGTCGCTGCGACCATGGACGGCCATGTCTATGCATGGGACAACCGGGGCGACAGGCTGCCGGGGTTCCCGGTCCATATCAACTATCAATACTCTGACTTCGTTACGAACTCGGCGTTGAGGACGGCAGTGGTGGATTCGTTTACCTGCAATACGAAGACGGACCCGAAGTGCCAGCCAAACCCGAAGAACGATATACCGGACCACGCCATCTTCGCGTCGCCCGTTCTCTACCCGCTGTCCGGGAAGGGACTGGACATCATCGTCGCGGCAGAGGACCAGCACGTCTATATCTGGGACGGCACCGGCGCCCTGATAACCGAGTTTGCGGTCTACGACAACAGCACGTCCCACTACCGGCAGTACACGAGGATACTTTCGACGCCGGCGATCGGCGACATCCTCGGCAACGGCCAGGTCCAGATTGCCCTGGGCACGAACGAGAACTACAACGGCGCATCGAAGGCGTACGTGCTGAACATGGACGGCTCCTATGCGCCGGGTTGGCCGCAGTCCCTGTACGCCCCGGACTCGGCGATACTGCCATACGTCGGCGTGGGCATACCGACCTCGCCCGTCCTGTTCGATCTGGGCACGGGCCAGGGTATGAAGATCGCTTTCAACGATGTCTCCGGCGACCCGGTCATCTACAATCCGGACGGCACGGTATACCAGCAGACGGGAGGGGCCTTCTCGCAGTACATCCCGACGACGACGGCGAAGGAGACAGAGGAGCTTACGCTGCTCTCCAACATGGCCGTGGGCTCGGTCCTGGGGGACGGGTCCACGGAGCTTGCGTACGGGTCTACCGGGTTCGGCATACTCAGCATGGAGGCGTTCGGGGGACTGAGGGAGCCCTTCGATCACCTGGTCTCCGTATGGGACGTCAACAGCAAGAGCTATGTATCGCCTTTCCCCGAGATTATAGAGGACTGGCAGATGCTGAATTCGCCGGTCATAGCCGACATCGGCGGGCGGGGCATGCCCGACGTGATAGAGGGCAGCGCCGGGTACCAGGTATGGGCATGGGACGCAGACGGCGATATGCCCACGGGCTGGCCCAAGTTTACCGGGGGCTGGATACTCGCGTCTGCGGCCGTTGGCAATGTGGACTCGAAGAGCAGTCCGTCCGGCACGAACGAGATACAATGGGCGAAGTTCCGCCACGACTTGTGGAACACGGGCAACTATACGACCCCCCTGCCGGTGCGCAACGGTCGTCTCGCCATCGCAGCATCGACCAGGGAAGGGTATCTGTACCTCTGGAAGGCGCCGTCCGGGGCATCGTCCGGCAGCAGCGGCTGCTCCTGCGATACGTCGGGCACGGCAACGGGCATGGACCTGTTGCTCGCGGTCCTGATCGGTGCCGTCCCACTGCTGTTCATCGCGCTTATGAAGAGAGGAGCATTGCTGTAGCGTACCTGACACGATAGGGCTGTATGAACAGAAGGGCGGGCCTTTTCTTTGTTCTGTTTGTGCTGTACGCGGGGGTAAGGCTTGTCCCGTTCTTCTTCGTCTTCGACAACACCGCGAGGTTCCTTCTTGCAGGCTCCTCCGAGTACAGCGAGCTTGGCGCTGATATCGCACAGCACGACTCCTATGCGTCCGTCTGGCCGGGCACGGCGCCTGCGAGGGCGCCCGGGTACCCGTTCTTTCTTTCCATGGTCTACAGGGCCTTCGGCGTGCAGCCGGCCATCGCCCTGTTCTTCCAGATCGTGCTCTCCGGGCTTGTCCCCATCTTCCTGTATCTCAATGCGGAGCTTCTGCTCTCAAGAAGGGCCGCAAGGATTGCGTCCTTCCTGTCGGTGTTCGAGCCCCTCAGCATCGTCTACGCCGCCGCATTGCTGCCGTGGACCATCGGTACCCTTCTTTTGCTGGTAAGCACATACTTCTTTATAGTGTCGCTGAAGAAGAAGGACACCGCCTCCTTTTTCCTATCGGCCGTAGTGGCGGGTGCGGCCGCGTACGTTCTGCCCGTAATGCTCTATGTCCCCCTCGTCTATGCGGCCGTATACATCGCTGCGTCATGGCTGTCCCTGAGGGACAGGCTGAAGTATGCACTCGGCATCGTCGTCGTGGCCGGCCTGACACTCGCGCCGTGGGTCGTACGGAACTATACCGTCTCCGGGTATAAGGGCTTTTGCCCTGCTCCCCTTGCTGTGGCGGCGAGGGGAGCGGCGAGTACGCTGTCTGCCCCCCTGCGCCGCGACGTCTCCCGCCTGGCGGGTATAAAGCCGGCACCGGGGGGGGCAGTGCTGCGGGTTCACCACGCGCGCAGCGCAGGGAGCGCACTCCTGTCCGGCCCTTCCATCGTAAAGGAGGTGGGTGTATATCAGGATGTCTTTGCGGTCGTGACGGCCCTCTTGGCCATGATGGGTATCGTCGTCGTCGCAGGCGAGGGCTTCTTGAGGGAGCTCCTCTTGCTCCTGCTCATGATAGCCTATCCCGTGGTTGTGTCCGAAGAGCCTGTGGCGGGCCCGGGAAACAGGCTCGCGATGCTGCCATACGTGCTCATCATGGCCTCCGCCGGCATATCGGCCCTGTTCACGAGCGTGTCGAGCAAGCATTACAAAAAGCGGATAAAGTAGGTGTTCCCGGACGGAGCAGCGGGTGAGACGAGAACGTGCAGATAGGCCAAGGCCGTTCGTGAAATGGGTTGGGGGCAAGAGGCAGCTCTTAGCTATTCTCTTGAAAAACGTCCCTCCGCAGTACGATAGGTATATAGAGCCTTTTGTGGGCGCCGGGGCATTGCTCTTTGCATTGTCTCCGGAGCGGGCCGTTATCTCTGATATCAATCCCGAAATCATGAATGCGTACCGTGTCATAAGGGACAGTGTACATGCGTTGATCGCGAGTCTGAGGAGACACACAAACACAGAGGATCACTTCTATAGGGTCAGGTCGAAGGGGCCAGGCCGCCTTTCCCCTGTACAACGGGCGAGCCGCTTTATCTATCTGAACAGGACGTGCTTCAACGGACTATACCGCGAGAACTCCAGGGGCGAGTTCAACGTGCCGTTCGGGGACTATAGAGCGCCCAGGATACTCGACAGGGGGAATCTCGTCGTCGTGTCTGACTATCTGGGTGCCCATCGCATAAGGATACTGTGTCAGGACTATAAGAAGACAGCTTCACTGGCAAGGCCCGGTGACTTCCTCTACCTTGATCCGCCTTACCACCCCCTAAATTCGACATCGTCCTTTACCAGATACAGCAAAGGGGATTTCACGGAGAAGGACCAGATAGAATTGTCCCATGTCTTCAGGGAACTGGATGACAGAGGGTGCTATGTGATGCTCTCCAATTCGAACACAGAATTCATACGACCGCTTTACCGGGGCTACAATATTCAGGAGATCGGGGCGAACAGGGCCATCAACTGCAAAGGCGACAGGAGGGGAAAGCGCTTCTATGAAATTCTGGTCAAAAACTATACGTAGGTGGGGGCTCAGGCCCTGGGGTGGTACTTGTCGTACATGCGCTTGAGCATCTCGGAGTTGATATGGGTGTAGATCTGGGTCGTCGATATGTCGGAGTGACCGAGCATAAGCTGCACCGATCTGAGGTCTGCACCGTGCGACAGCAGGTGCGTTGCAAAGGAATGCCTCATCGTGTGCGGCGTAACGTGCCGTGTTATGTGGAGCGTCTTCAGATAGCCCCTCAGGAGCTTCCAGAAGCCCTGCCGCGTAAACCTGTTCCCCTGCCGGGTCAGGAACAGATAGTCCGTGGCGTGCGTGAGGTAGGCCTGTCGTGCCGTTCCCAGGTATGCGGCTACCGACTCTCTTGCGGCGTCTCCCATGGGAATGATCCTCTCCTTGCTCCCTTTGCCCTTTACGCGCACGTAGCCGACCGTCATCTCGAGCGAGTTCAGTTTCATCTCCACGAGCTCCGATACCCTCAGGCCCGTCGCATACAGCAGCTCGAGCATGGCGCTGTCCCTGATCCGGCGGTCCGTGTCCTCTATTGCCGACGGGGCGGCCAGCAGTTGTTCCACCTCCTGCTCGCTCATTACCTGAGGGAGCCTGCGGTCCCTCTTCGGCATCTCGAGTATGAGGACCGGGTCCTTTTTCAGCACGCCCTCCTTCAACATGAACCTGAAGAAATTCCTTACCGTGACCTGGTACCTCACGAGCGACGACAGGGACGCCCCGCGGCCTTTCAGCGTGCCGAGAAAGCCCCGGAGGTGCCCCGCGGTCACTGACTGCACGTCCGTGATCCCCAGTCCATCGAGATGGTCGGAGAACATCTTCAGGTCCGAGCTGTACGACAGAACGGTGTTCCTCGACAGGCCCTTCTCGGAGGCTATGTAGTCCATAAAATTGTCTATCGCTGTATCGATGTTCACGTGCGGTCGGCCGTCCTTGCCCCTGCCCTTAGTGGGCCTCTTTTTCTATGGCGGACCTGAGTGCCTCTGTGAGCGTCTGTGCGTCCTGGGCGTTCGCTATCTTCCCGCCTCCTATCTTCTCCACGTAAAATATGTCCGCCACCTGGTCTACCCTCGTGGTGATCTTTGCGATGACGATATTGAGGTTGAGTCTGGAGATCGTACTGGTCATGTCGTACAGCAGCCTCTGTCTGTCCTGGGTGTAGATCTCCAGCAGCGTGTATATGTCCGAGACGTCCTCGTTCACGGTGATCTCGGTGGGTTGTGTGTTGATGACCTTGTCCTTCAGGATGGAGGGCTTGAACCGCGCGGAGAGCAGGGATTCCACCGATATCCTTCCCAGCAGGCACTCCTTTAGTTCGTCGGCGAACCTCTGGAATTTGTAGTCCGCGTAGGGGTGCATCGTGTCCTTGTCTTCGACCCTGAAGACGTCCACTATCACGCCGTCTTTCCGTATGGTGATGTTTGCGTCCATGATGTTGGCGCTGTTGGCCGAGAGCACGCCCGCGATCGTGGAGAATATGCCTGGTTTGTCCGTGGTGCAGACGCTGATCTTCGTATAGCCGAGCTGGGGGTTCACGGCCCTGCTCACGGATACCGTACCGTCCATCTTGTACCTGTTCATCAGGTCGAAGTGCCCGACTATCTCTTGAGGGGAGTAGGTAGTGAAGTATCTGGCATTGAAGCCGTCGAGGAACTCTTCTATGATGCTCGGCTCCACGCGCTCCCTGAGCAGCCGCTTTATCTCCTCCTTCGCGTTGTGATATTTTTCCGTCGTAAGCCTCGCCATGTCGAGCCCCTGTTCGAGCGCCTCCTCGGACCTCTTATAGAGCTCGTTGATGAGTCCGCCCTTCCACTCCGTCCACACGCTGGAGGACACGGCCCTGAGGTCCGCGACCGTGAGGAGGTAGAGCATCTTCAGGTTCTCCCTCCTCTTGATGAGCTTCGAAAACTCATAGACGAGCTTCTCGTCGTTTATGTCCCTGCGCTGGGCCGTGTCGGACAGCACGAGATGGTTCCTCACGAGGAAGGCCACGAGATCTGCGTCCGGCTGCTGCATGCCGAGCCTCGCCGCTATGCCGTAGGCGAGGTCGCCGCCCTTTCTCGCGTGGTCCTTGCCGTGTCCCTTCCCTATGTCGTGCAGGAATGCGGCGAGCATGAGTACCTTCTTGCTCTTCACCTGCCGGTAGAGGGACTGCAGGAATTTATTGTCGTCCCCGTCCCGTATCTTCTCTATCTCTTCGACGGTCTTTATCGAGTGTACGCCGACCGTGTAGATATGGTACATGTCGTACTGTACCCTGTACGCTATCCCCTTGAACTCGTCTATCAGCATGCCGAGGACACCGCAGTCGTTCATGAGGTAGAGGGCTTTGCTGAGCTTGTCCCCCTCAAACAGGCCCAGGAATGCCGGGAACACCGTGGTGAGGAGGACATCGGGCTTCAGCACGGCCATCTCCCTTCGGATGGCATTTTTGAGCGAGACCGCCGGCCTGAGGTCGTAGTCCGCGAGTATCCTGAAAGTGCGTACGATCTCTTCCGGGTGGACCGAGTAGACGTCCATGCCCTCGCTCCTCAACAGGAGCTGCTTGTGGCCGATCCTGTAGTACCCGGCTATCTCCTCCGTCTTTTCGCCACTGCCCGTCGCGATGTACGCGTCCCTGAGGCACCTGATGTAGTCGTCCGCAAGCTCCAAGACCTGGTGAGTGATCTCATAGAAGTTGCTGAGGAACTTCTCCACGCCGAGGACGTCTTCTTCGTTCTCGTAGCCCGAGAAGGAAGACAGGTGCTTCTGTACCTCGAACGTGAGCCTGTCGTTCTTGCTGCCGCTGAGGAAGTGCATCTCGTTCCTCAGGCGCATCAGGATGTTATAGTTCGAAATAAACCTGCCGTAGGTCTCTGTGTCCAGGAACGGCGAATGCCCGAGCTCCCTGATGTCGGCGATGTCCGAAAACAGCCTCGTGAGCCATAGCATATTGTGCACGTCCCTCAGGCCGCCCGGACACTCCTTTATATTGGGCTCGAGCATGTATACGGACGTGCTGTACTTTTCCCTCCTGCTCAGGATCTCCGTCTCCCTCTCGTGGAAGAGCCTGGGCGCGGCCCCCCTGACCATGGCATAGAACCTCCCGTACAGTTCTAGGTACAGCCTGTGGCTGCCGGCGATGTATCGCTGGTCCATCAGGGAGGTCAGGACGGTGTGGTCATCCAGCGCGTCGTCGATACACTCCTCAACGGTCCTCGAGCTGTGACCTATCTCCAGCTTCGTGTCCCAGAGAGGGTAAAGGATATTGTTCTGAAAGCCCTCGGAGAGGGTATCGTTGTAGAGGAAGAGCAGGTCGATGTCGGAGTATGCGTTCAGCTCCGCTCTGCCGTATCCGCCTATGGCGATTATTGCGCATGCGTTGGTCGGGCCGCTGTCCGATATGTCGCTGAGCATCTTTATCAGCTTGTCGATGAAATCGCTGAATAGAACGGCGAAGTCGTATCCCCCGAGTCCGGCTTTGTGGTACGCGTTGAGCTCCGTCCTCAGTATATTGATGTATTCCTTCGTCACGGTGTTCCTGTTGCCGGTGCTTATACTGCCGAGCAGCGGGGACAGCAGGCTGTCCATCTTTTGCTTTATCTCGCTGTCCTGCCCATCTTTCGGCTGACGCATACCTACGCTCCCTTCACGGCATCCTTCCCGTCAGTATGCGCCCCTGCGGGAGAGGATCGCAGGGATGGTCCTCAGTATGATTATTATATCGAGCAGCAGGGACCTGTTTTTTATGTAGTAGAAGTCGTACTCCAGGTTGTCGTGCAGCGGGATGTCCTTCCTGCCGAGTATCTGCCACAGGCCCGTTATGCCGGGCTTGACGGTCAGCCTCTTCTTCTGCCACTCCCGGTACTGCTCCACGATAAACGGCATCTCCGGCCTGGGTCCGACGATGCTCATGTCGCCTTTGAAGACATTCAGGAGGTTCGGTAGCTCGTCCATGCTCGTCTGCCGTAAGAATCTGCCGACCCTGGTTATGCGGCGGTCGACCGACCTGTCGGGCGAATAGGCATAGGGGGCGGTCTCGCTGTACATGGTCCTGAACTTGTAGATCTTGAAGGGAGTGCCGTTGAGGCCGATCCGGTCGTGTATAAAGAACACCTCTCCCCCTGAGTCGAGCTTGATAGCGAGGGGGACGACGAGCCAGAGGGGAATGGACAGCACGATGAGTACTCCGGCGATCGCTATGTCCATGAGCCTCTTTGCCACGTCATAAGTGAAATTCTCCTTCTCTTCCTTGAGATCGAACACGGGAAAGTCTTCGATGAACTCTATGTCCGCATTGTGCGCCAGAACCCCGAAGACGTCCGATGCGATCCTGAACCCCACGGGCAGGCCCTCGCATTTCATCACGAGCTCCATGATGCGGCTGTGAGCGAGCGAGGGGATCGCTATGAAGACCTCGTCCACTTCGTAGTGCTGCACCACGTCGCGTATATTGTCCGTTTTGTCGAGCACCGGTATCTTCGATATGGCCTGACCCAGCTTTGCGGGACTGTCGTCGAGGAACCCGACGATGGTATAGCCCTTTTCCGGATGGTCCGACACCCTCTGGAGCGCCCGTATGCCCGTTGTGCCCGCTCCGATAATGAGGCACCGGACGTGGCCGTACCCGAGCTTCGCCAACTTGTGCTGGACGCTCAGGAGCATAAGCCTTGACACCCCTATGAGCAGGAAGGTCAGGCCTATAAAGATCAGGACGACCGATCGTGCAAAGTCGTACTCCTTGAAGAGGAACGATACGGACATGACGACGAGCGCAGCGAGCAGGACGCCGCGCATGAGGGCCTGGACCTCTTCGAGGGTCTTCCTGAGCTTGCCCGGCCTGTATGAGCCGAAGACGCTGTTTGCGATGACCCACAGAACGACAACCATCGGGTACGATTCTGCGTAGATGTAGAATGGGTTAATTGCGTATCCGAACAGCGGTGTGAGGACCCACCTCAGCCAGTAGGCGGAGAACCATGCGATGGATATGGACACGGCGTCGGCCGAGACTACAACCAGGTACCATTTCCTGAGCAGCCAGTCTTTCATCTGTCGGGTTCAGAACCACAGTCCCAGTGCGAGCAGCGAATTGAGGTTCGTGATCTCCATGCTCCTGCTGCTGCCCGTGACCGTGGTGTCTTCATACTTTGCGCCGAGAACGACGCCGATCTGTCGCATGAACCGTATGCCGACCTGGATGCTCAGCCCGAGGTCGGATATGCCGTCGAATGTGTAGGCCATCGTGCTTGTGCCGCCGAGCAGGCCGCTGCTCGCCGATGCGATCGTAAGATTGGAGTACGGGGTCCAGAAGCCATAGAAGCCCTGAAGGGCAAGCTCGAGGTGATCACCTATGAAGCTGTGCACCCTCAGGGACGCACCGAGCGTAGAGATTATGATGCCCTCGACGTCGCCCCTTACCGACGTCAGGTTGGTGGAGGCGCCGCCCATGCCCACCGCGCTGAGCCCTATGTAGGGACCGAGCATCACGGCCACGCCCTTCGTCGTGAAGCAGACGCCCTGAAAGTCCATATTGAGGTTCGTCATAAAGGTCTTGGAAGTCGCCGTCCCATCGCTGAACTTTACAGAGCCAAGCCCCCCGCCCAGGAGCGTTACGTGGTATGCAAGGTACAGCCCTTCCGCGTCCTCCTCCAGATAGCCCGCGAATGTCGCCGTGTCGACGTGCTGTACGCCGGCAAGGTTGGACGACCTGTCCCAGTTGTCCGTGCCGACGCCCATGAGGAGCCTCGCGTGCGTGTCGAGCGGGTCTGCCACCTCGCGTGCGTAGGTGCGTGCCGGTAACGCTGCCCACGTCGCAAGAATCATGAAGAACACAAAAAGTCTTTTCATAGCAACCTCCATTCCAACGAGATATAACGCATTATGTCTCTTTAAACAAGCGCGGGCATCGTCCCCGCTGTCATCGTTCAAAAAAATGTTGACTCTTTCTGCATTCCTTGTAGATAAATGACTTATGAAATCAGGCTTCGGCAACAATATTTTGATCATAGGGTACGGTGCCGTCTCGCAATGCACGCTCCCGATCTTCCTCGATCATATCGATGCACCGAGAGAAAAGATAACGGTCATCGACTTCGAAGACAAGTCCTCCAAGCTGAAGCCCTTTACCGATACGGGGATACGGTTCGTGAATAAAAAAATAACGCCCGGGAACCTGACATCGGTCTTGAACAGGTACGCGGGACGGAACGGACTGATCGTCGATCTGGCATGGAACATAGAGACGATGGACGTGCTGGCATGGTGCCACGACAACAATACGCTCTACGCGGACACCTCCGTCGAGGTATGGGACCCCTATAGGAACAGGGACATCTTCGAGAAGACCCTCTACTGGAGGCAGATGCAGATAAAGGCACTCAAGGAAAAGCTCGGGGACTCGCCGACCGCGGTCCTCGACCATGGGGCAAACCCGGGGCTGATCTCCCACTTCACGAAACAGGGCCTGCTGGACATCGCGGATCGGGCCATTGAAGAGGGGAAGTTTTCGGGAAAGCCGCTCGATGCGTTGTTGGGCTACAAGAAAGGAAAGGATTTCCCGAACCTGGCACGCACCCTCGGGGTCAAGGTAATCCACTGCAGCGAGAGGGACACCCAGATAACGAACAGGCCGAAAGAGGTCGATGAGTTCGTCAACACATGGAGTATAGAGGGCTTCAGAGAGGAAGGGATAGCGCCGGCCGAGATGGGCTGGGGTACCCATGAGAAAAAGCGCCCGCCGCTTGCATTCGAGGCGCCCTACGGTCCGAAAAACCAGATATTCCTGGCCCAGATGGGAATGAACACGAGAGTCAAGTCGTATGTACCGGAGGTCGGGCCGATCGAGGGCATGATCATACGACACGGGGAGGCGTTCGGGATCTCGGACCGGCTGACCGTCTATGACGGGGATGGCCTCCCGATCTACAGGCCCACGGTCCACTACGCCTATATGCCCTGCCACGAGGCGATAGTCTCCCTCGCCGAGCTGCGGGCGAGGAATTACGAGTTGCAGCCCAAATTGAGGATAATGACCGATGAGATCACCGCAGGGAAAGACATCCTGGGCGCACTGCTGATGGGACATCCATACAATTCCTGGTGGACGGGCTCGATCCTGAGCATCGAAGAGACGAGGAGGCTTGCGCCGGGGCAGAACGCAACGACGCTCCAGGTGGCGGCCGGGATCGTCTCCGCGGTAAAGTACATGATCGAGAATCCAAGGAAGGGGATCCTTCTCCCGGACGATATACCCCATGACTACATCCTGGACATAGCACGGCCTTACCTCGGAGAGCTGCATTCAAGTCCGTACGACTGGAGCCCGCTGAAAGGCAGGACCGTTTTCTTCAAAGAGAACCCGGAGCATAGCGTGGACCGCGACCCGTGGCAGTTCGAGTGTTTCAGGCCTTTACCGTAAACGATGGACAGAGAGACCATTAAAAGATTGGCCGCCGAGAACGGTACCCCCCTCCTGATCATGGACCATGGGCAGATACGAAAGAACTACCAGGAGTTCAGGGAGAGGCTTCCGAGGGTCCAGATATACTACGCGATAAAGGCAAACTCCGAGCCAGAGATAATAAAGACGCTCCTGAAGCTCGGAGCGAGCTTTGACGTGGCCTCCCTCAGCGAATTCAACCTGATCTTCGATCTGGTAAAGCACCTCGAGCCCGCGGGACTGCAGAACTTCATTTGGAACAACATCATCTATGCAAACCCCGTAAAAAAGCCGGACTCCCTCCATGTCCTGAACCTGTACAAGCCGCTGCTGACCTACGACAGCATCGAAGAGATGAGGAAGATAAGGATACACTCTCCGGACGCCGGCCTGCTGCTGAGGATAAAGATATCGGATGAGGGCTCCGTCGTGAAGCTCTCGAACAAGTTCGGGATCGATCCGGAACAGGCCGTGGACCTGATAGAGAAGACGATACGGGAGGGCCTGACGGTCGAGGGCATAAGCTTTCACGCCGGGAGCCAGTGCAACAAGCCGAGGAATTTCGTAAAGGCGCTGAGGACCGTCTCCGAGATCTTCAAAGAGGTGGCATCGAAGGGCTACGCGATAGGGGAGACGGTAACGAAGGGCTACCCGATAAAGATCGTGGACATCGGCGGGGGCTTCCCGGTAAAGTACAGCGGAGATGAACAGTCCTTTGGGGGACTGGCGGACATCATAAACAAGGAGATCGACAGGCTGTTTTCGAAGGACGAGGTGCTCCTGCTCGCGGAGCCGGGAAGGTTCCTGGTCGCGAATGCGGGGACAGAGGTCGCGAGCGTCATACTCGCAAAACGTTCCACGGACATCCCCTCATACCATATCGATGACGGGGTCTACCATACCTTTTCTGCGCTGGTCTATGATCACATCCCGATAAAGGTAAGATCGATCAAGGACGGCGAGCCCAGAGAGTGCAGGCTGTTTGGCCCGACGTGCGACGGCCTGGACACCCTCTCGGAGAACACGTACATTCACAACACGGGGAAGATTTTCCTGCCGGAGCTGGACGAGGGCGATCTGGTCTATGCGGAAAACATGGGGGCCTACACGACTGCCTCCTCAACGAATTTCAACGGGATGCCCCCCGCAAAGGTCGTCCATATCAATTTGTAGGCCCGGCGGGAAAGGGGCAGGGACGTCCGAGGTCGGCATCGGAGTTACAGCGGCCGCTTTTTTGGTTGACAATAGATCGTTTCTCATTGATATAGTAGTGCGGGCGTGATGGCAACCCGCCCCGGGCCCCGCTTGCGGCCTGGACGTAAAAAATTGCAGGTACACAATGGCACAGATAATAGACGGTAAAAGCGTTGCGCTTCAGATAAAGCTCGAGGTCAAAGAGCAGGTAGAGAGGCTCAAGGCAAAGTATAGTGTAATCCCCGGACTCGCGGTGATCCTTGTCGGCGACGACATAGGGTCGGTAACGTACGTGAGGAATAAGCAGAAGGCCTGCGACGATGTCGGCATACACTCGAGGACCTTCAGCTTCTCGTCGGACGTCGGGCAGAAAGAGCTCGAGATACTCATAAACGAGCTGAACCACAATGCGCAGTACAACGGCATACTCATCCAGATGCCGCTGCCCCGGTCGCTCGACTCGAGGTCGCTCCTGAACGCTGTGGATCCAGAGAAGGACGTGGACGGCCTTCTCCCATCGAACGTGGGAAGGCTTGTCATTGGAGAAGAGGCACTCTATCCCTGCACGCCCCTCGGCATCATGACGCTCCTCCAGAGGTATGAGGTCCCGGTTTCCGGGGCGCACGCGGTCATCGTCGGGAGGAGCAATCTCGTCGGAAAGCCGCTCGCACTGATGCTGATCGCCGCAAATGCAACGGTCACGCTGTGTCACACGAAGACAAGGGACCTCCCCGGCATCGTACGTCAGGCCGACATCCTCGTCGCCGCCGCTGGCAGGCCCGGCCTCGTCAGGGGTGACTGGATCAAGCAGGGTGCCGTCGTCATAGACGTGGGCATAAACAGGTCGCCGAACGGCAAGCTCACCGGCGACGTCGAGTTCGAACAGGCCGAGAAGAGGGCATCGTTCATAACGCCCGTCCCGGGAGGAGTGGGCCCCATGACCATCGCCATGCTCATGCGCAATACGCTCGTCGCGGCCGAGAGGCAGACGAGGCGATGATCGTTACGGACCAAAAGCCCGATCGGGAAGTCCTCGATGCCGTAAAGGATTACCGCACCGTCTTTATCATAGGCTGCGGGTCGTGTGCCACGGCAAGCAGGACCGGCGGTGAAGAGGAGTGCAGGGCATGGGCCGACAAGCTCCGTGACAGCGGCACGGTCGCGGCAGGATACCTCGTACCGCAGGAGACGTGCCATGTTCTGCTCATGAAGAGCATGATCAGACAGTCCGAAGAGGCATTGTCTTCGGATGCGCTCCTCGTGCTCGCGTGCGGTGCGGGGGTCCAGGCCGTGTCCGCCGCGGCCGACAAGCCCGTGGTGGCGGGTCTGAACAGCATGTTCCTCGGCACGACGTACAGGGCAGGCGAGTTCCTGAGGTATTGCTCCATGTGTGGCACCTGTGTGCTCTCGCGTACGGCCGGGATATGCCCGGTCACGCGCTGCCCCAAGGGGCTGCTCAACGGCCCGTGCGGGGGCATGGTGGGCGGTATGTGCGAGGTCGACAGCGCCATGGAATGCGTATGGGTAACGATACACGATAGGTTGAAGGCCCGTGGCGATCAGAGAGAGCTCCTGCGGATGAATGCGCCCAGGAACTACGTGTCGGCGAAGCACAGGAGGGTCGTGCCGGCAAACATTTCCAGGAAGTCGCCCAGCAGGGACGTGCAATGACACGTCTGAGCGACGCCATCGGCAATGGACAGTTCGTCGTTACGGCGGAGCTGTCTCCTCGCAAAGGTACACTCGTCACGAACTTCATAAAGACGATAAACGCCCTGAAGGACAGGGTGCACGCGATAAACGTAACGGACAACCAGAGGGCGGTAATGCGCATGAGCTCGCTCGCGGCATCGTACCTCGTGCTGAGAGAGGGCGCCGAGCCCATATACCAGATCACGTGCAGGGACAGAAACAGGCTCGCGCTCCAGTCGGACCTCATCGGAGCCTCGGTGCTCGGGATAAAGAACGTGCTCGCACTCACGGGCGACCATCCCTCCGTCGGGGACTTCCCGGAGGCGAAACCCGTGTTCGACCTCGATGCGACCACCCTCCTGCATACGATAACGAAGCTCAACGACGGGCTCGATCTCAACGACCACCCGCTGAAGGGCGTTTATCG
>JAMCVD010000113.1:3303-4309 GCA_023381995.1 Deltaproteobacteria bacterium | reverse complement strand
TGATGTCTCGAGCGCCTTCCCCTTTTAGGGGAACGGGTACCCACCCGACAGGGAAGGGTGCGGATGAGGTCTGATGATGAAGACCCCAGACCTCACCTTAATCCTCTCCTAATAGGAGAGGAGACGAAAACAAGCCGCGGATCTTGGTTGTTATCTCCAGTCCCTTCCCCTTTTAGGGGAAGGATAGGATGAGGTCTGATTTTCTTAGGTTTGAATTTCAAATCCTGGATCATTCATAGTAATTACCATTTTTTGTTTCCCGTTCTGCAAGGTGAAGAAAGGAGAGGATGGATTCCCGCTTTCGCGGGAATGACACCAGGAAGGGCAAGAAACGGTAACGTCGGCTTCGGGAAAAGTTTGTCATTCCTGCCTTTGTGTTGTTTTTCAAACCCCTTGACGTCGCCCATTTTACATGTTAGAAAATAGAAAAATCTAAGGGGGGAATATGAAATCAAATGTCTTTAAACTTCTCGGTCTTTCGGCAGTTGCGATGCTCATCGCGTTCACAGGATTCGGTTGTGGCAGTAAAAGCAGTTCAGGCGGCTCAAGTACAGCGGCTACTATCAAAGCAGCTTCTGATGCATTGACGGCGAATAATCCACTTGGTGCCAAATCTAAATGTTACAATATACTGCAATCCGATCCCAACAACTGTTCATGCCAGTGGGTTTATGCCCTTGCAGATGTTCAGGACCTTGCACAAACCCAGCTTCAGGTCATTATTTCTAATTTAGAAGTTGACGTGATCGGTGATAATATTGCCGGTTTATTTACCGGCGTCAGTATGGATCTTACGGATATACCGACGAGGACCAAGGTCATCGAAGCCAATGCATGTGAATTCACTCTGCCGACCCTTCCGGTTACCGTACAGTTGGACTTAAGTTCTCTCCAGAGTCTTTCATCGCTTTCATCTTCTCTTTCTGGTCCTTTATCGAGCTGGAGGCTGGTATTCAAGCCGTTTATCTCTTTCAATGCTGCATTTATTTCATTGCCTGCACTGGTT
>JAMCVD010000113.1:0-3293 GCA_023381995.1 Deltaproteobacteria bacterium | reverse complement strand
CTTTATCGGCTCTGCCGTCTTCGGTGAATGCGCAGTTTGCTTTCGGATCACAATGGGGACCTGCAGAGGCAAAAGTGCTTGGTTCCACTGCAAATTCATTACTTGCAGTCATCAATGTACTCAGTGCACACTCACTCGACACCTCTGCTCTCATATCTTTGTTTACCAATGGCGGTCTGCCGAAGCTGAATTTATCCGACCCAATAGGTCTTGTGAGAGGCTTGGGTAGTATATTTACAGCGGCACCGACACTCCTCGCATTTAACGTTCAGGGCACAGGGCCGGCGGACATAACCAGTGCAGGCAATGAAATAAATGCAGCATTGAAAGAGATAAACGGCTTGAATACCAGCCTCCAGCTCGATAAAGGCAATACTGCAAAGGTACTGTCTTATAATGATGTAAATGGTGATGGCGTGGTAGACGGCGGCGATACGTTCACCGTAGGGGCTTTATATTATACAAATTCAACGTGGGTGAATATAGTACAGAATTTAACCGGTGCAGAGACCATCACACTACCGGCCAGGGTATCAAAAAATGTAATGCCTGAAATGGATGCATTGCTAACAGAGTTTTCGAACAATCTGACGAACGGAACACCGGATATTGTGCCGACAGACATCAATAACCTATTAGGCGCAGTTGGTTTGACTGCAATGTCCTTCACGACAAACGTTGTGAGCCTTGATCCGGATGCCTTTTTTGCCAATCCCCAGCCCTTGCGTCACTTCTTCCCGACAACGGCAAATGGCCAGTTCCAGGTAGAGGCGGAGGTCACCGCTACAACAACTGGCGTGCCCTGGTATTATGAGGCAGGTGATGTAAGCCACTTTACCGATGGAACAAACTCTATAGCGCCAGACGGTATTTCTGTACCGTTTACTGCAGCAAATCTATTTACCGGCAGCCTGCTTGGTATGCAATTGACGGTACCCGCTATGATTCCGTACATATCATTCAGCGATCCAACCATGGATGGCGTACTTTCAATCGACTTGAGTCAGATGCTTGAGTTCTGTGAAGCACAGGGCTCTACCGAGGGCACACTTGCGGGTTCATGTCCTGCAAATGCTACAGCAAATTTCGTACCTGCAGACAACTACAGGCTTGACAAGGTCATCGCAGGAGGTATCTACGGTTTGTTTACGGATTCTACAAACAACGGGCTTCCTTTTACAACAACAAACCCGATCTGGTAAAGGTTTGTATAAATAGTATGAATTCAAAAGAGGGGGCTTTGCCCCCTCTTTTTTTGTGTTTTGTCCCGTTAGAAATCTTATCCATAGTATGAAGAAAAGATGCATCAGAGTTCCTCCGATTTGTCGTGGATATCTGAACGAATGTGTACTTTCTAACGGGATTTGTCTTGACATAATCTCTACAGTATATAATATTTAAAAACGGTGTTTACATGAAAGAAGCTATAAGATATTTAAACAATGCAAAAGAGATCTTAAAGAAAGTCCCTGTAGAAGATGATACGTATACAGATGTTAAGCCTGTAAGAGAGGCAATGGGCAGCGCATATCTTGCCATTTTAGAGGCGATAAATGAATACCTTCTTGAGAGAAAAGGTTTTTTAAAAAAGGAACTCCCAAAGTCAGTGGATGAATATAAGGTGTTGTTAAAAAAATATATGTCTCACAGAGGACATAACGGCAGACTTTTGAGAGAATTTGATAAACTCTATGATGCTTTGCATATAGCAGGCTATTATAGAGGACTTATTTATGATACGAATGCTGTTAAAGATTATTTGAAAGCAGCAAGGTCTTTTATAGAAAAGATTGATTGAGAGCCGCTAGCTCAGTCGGTAGAGCATTTGCCTTTTAAGCAAAGGGTCGCCGGTTCGATCCCGGCGCGGCTCAAATTTTATGTCCCCATCGTCTAGACCGGCCAAGGACATCACCCTTTCAAGGTGGTAACACGGGTTCAAATCCCGTTGGGGACGTTTTTTTATTATGGATACACATGATTCAATCCAGTACATTAAAGGCGTAGGTCCGCAGCGGGCAAGGTTGTTCGAAAAGAAAGGCATTACAGACCTTTTGTCTCTCACGTATTTTTTCCCGATCCGTTATGAAGACCGGAGGCAGATTAGCAAAATAGCTTCCGCACGGTTCGGCGTAAAAGAGGTTGTTATCGGAGAGGTTTCCAAGGTATCCCTGAAGAACTTCAAGGGCAGGAGCTTGTTCGAGGTTATTCTGAAAGACAATACCGGCTATCTTTCCCTTGTGTGGTTTAATTTCGAGTATGCATACATGGTCAAGAGGTTCAGGACAGGTGCACGTATCCTTGCCTATGGAGACATACGGTCGTATGCAGGCCGTCCGCAGATGATCCACCCGGATATCGAGGAGTTCGATCTCGAAGGCGATGACACGCTAAATTTCGGGAGGATAGTGCCGGTGTACTCTGCAATCGAAGGTATTCCACAAAGGGTGTTACGCAAAATCATGAAAAACGCACTCGATGCCTCTATTACCACGGTTCATGATTACCTGCCGGGTCTGATAAAACAAAAGTGCATACTGTCCGATTTGAACGAATCCCTGTATAACCTTCATTTCCCCTCTGACGATGTCTCTTTGGATGCCCTGAATACACAGGTATCCGCGTTCCATAGAAGGATAAAATTCGATGAATTTTTCTTTTTTGAAATAGCACTGGCACTCAAAAAACAGGCAAGCCTGAAAAAGGACGGCATTGTTTTTTCCATGCCGTCACCCGGCATAAAGTCCTCAAAAATGGATTATATAGCCGCACTCGATAAAAGCCTGCCGTTTACACTCACGGATGACCAGGGGTTTGTCATCAAAGAAATATTCCATGACCTTGCAACGGGTTATCCCATGAACAGGCTTTTACAGGGAGATGTCGGCAGCGGGAAGACCGTTGTTGCGCTGTACGCTGCCTTGCTTGCCATCAATAATGGCTATCAAGCTGCATTTATGGCCCCTACAGAGCTGCTCGCGCAGCAGCATTATACCACGATACGGGCGCTCACTGCCGGAATGGATATAACCTTCGATCTCCTGAAGGGCGATACAAAAGAGTTAGAGAGGAGACAGATACTATCGCGGCTATCGGACGGCTCGCTGAATCTAATCATCGGTACCCATGCACTCATACAACCTGATGTGAAGTTCCATAACTGCGGGCTCATCGTCATAGACGAACAGCACAGGTTTGGTGTTGTCCAGAGGATGGAACTGAAAAAGAAAGGCAATAACCCTCACATGCTCATTATGACGGCAACTCCCATCCCGCGTACCCTTGCCATGACAGCG
>JAMCVD010000027.1 GCA_023381995.1 Deltaproteobacteria bacterium | reverse complement strand
AAATACGGCTTCCCGCTCGCATCGTACATGGTCACCGCCACCTCCCCCATGTGCTGCGTGTCCTGCGTGGGCACGTTGTGGAGCAGGTCGTATATGAGCGGGTCGAGCGACGCCTGTCCCTGCGGATCGTTTTGATACAGCACAGCGAGTGCGAGCGTGGCCTTCCCGTTATAGATCGTGCCGGACGTCTGGTACGTAAGGTCCGGCGTAATGGCGTCTATAAGATACGCGCCCTGCGAGATCATGGTAGAGGAGGTGTACGGAAGGAACTCTGCCGGCCAGATCGACCATGCACCGTTGCCCACCTCCTTGGTAAAGGAGCCGCACTGGTTGTAGATGATCTCGTACGTCGTACACGTGGTCCATGAGCCGGCAGAGCCCGACGTAAAGAATGTGGAGACGATCGCCTGTTTGAGCTCATCCGCCCGTGCCTGCCATGCCGGTATGTCCGCTGCGTCGTCCATATACCGTGCCGCAGCGATGCCCGACTCGATGCCGAGCCATGTCGTTATCGCGCCCTGCAGCCCCTGCGTCTGCGCCACATTGTCGTCCTCGTTCGCATAGCACTGAAGATTGTCCGTGCTGTCCTTGCAGTCGACGAGCGCCTGCGTGCCGAGCTTTATCGCAGGCCAGACCTGCTGCATATAGTGCAGTCTGTCGCACGATGAGCCCAGGAACTCGGTGTGCACCCACATGGTCCATACGGCGAGCCCGGTCTCGTCTATCTCGAACGGTATAGGGCCCCCGGGCATGCCGTCCGCATAAAAATTCATATCGAAGCTGCCCGCCGGCCCCATACCTGTGGCAGCCTTCCTCTGGACCTTCGCGTAGAAAAGCTCATGCTTGGTCACCATGCTGTGATATCCGGCGACATCGAGCGCATAGTTTATGAACGACCCGTCCCTCGGCCAGTCCTCCGCGTACGGTGGCTGGGTGGATATGGACGCGACGATCGCCCCGGTGCCGTTGTCCGTCGCAAGCCGTATGGATATAAGCGCGCGCTTCGAGAAGCTGACGACGACCGGGTCCGTCGTATTCGGGAGCTTCGCCGTACTCAGCCACTGCTTCCACCATGCCTCGGTATTATCGAATATCGTCTGCCAGCCGAGGCGCTGAGCATAGCTCAGGTTCGCCTCCGCATCGCTGTAGTCCTTCGCGAACGAGAGATACACCGTAAACTCTGCATGCCCCTGGGAGGCGAGAGAGAACCGGCTCGTTACCGCTGCGTTCGCCTGACACTGCGCCGCCGGGCTGCCGGGGAGGGTACCGCCGTAAGCAGACACATAGGCGTCCTGCGGATTGTACGACGTCGCCACACCTCTGCCCGACGGACACAGGGTCGTAGCATCGCTGCCGACCTGATAGCTGTCGGGTTTGAAATCGAACCCTATGACCGCGTACACCCCGGCAGGCAGCGACGAGATGGACGACAAGAAGCTGTCGACGCCGCTCTGGTCCGGTGCACTGGAAAACAGGCCCATGATATGGGAGAAGTCCTTGTCGCCCGGCATAAAATGCACAAGCTGGTCTCTGGTCGAGTCGTACAGGCACGCATAGTCGTTCACCGCGTCGTTCGACCAGTCGTCCACAGGCACGTACTCGGTCTTGTCCAGACACGGGGCGAGGTTCTCATAATAGACAAAGCCTGCGTCCTCCATGGGCGCCGTGCCCATATTGTCGATCACATAGTGCCTTACCAGCACGTCTCTGTCTGGCATAACGAGGTCGTACTGCGTTACCCTGACGCCTTCCACGTCGGAGGTATACTGCGTGACCAGTGTGTCGGAATCCGTGGAGACATAGTACTGCTGCGTCGTGAAGGTCGGGTCCCTCAGCCAGACCATGCCGGAAACGGGCATACCGGCGGTAAAGTACAGGCCCGCAAAGCTGCCCATATTGTCCGCCGCACCGAAATGGGGCAGCGTCCTTGGCGACGATGAAGGCGTCAGTCCCTGCGTGGCCGTCTTGTAGTTCAACTGGTCGTAGTAGCTCGGGCTTGGCCATCTCAGGATCGTGATCGTACCGTGCTGCGATATGCCGGCGCTCAACCCTCCGTTGCCCACCTCCGCATTTACGTTCGTGGCCCCGAACGCCGACTCCGGGTCCGCACCCCATGCATTGCCGTGGGCGATCAGGACCACGCCCACTACCCCGGCACACACCGATAAAACCAGCCTTTTCATATCCCCTCCGTTACGAACATACTGGAGAACGAGTACCATAGAATCGGTCGGGCATCAACTCATCCGTCGCGCCTATCGTATGGGACGAGCGTTCTTGTACGCGCCCAGAAACCGTATCCACCTGTCCATGTCTATGTTCTCCGCCCTGTCGCCCATGTCTATGCCGGCGTCCGCACACCATCTCTCGATCTCCTGTGCCGAACCGACGGCCCTCAGCGTGTTCTTTATCATCTTCCTCCTCGCACCAAAGGCACGCTTCAGTATCCCCAGCAGTACCTGCTCGTCCCCGGCACTCAACAGCGGCCCATGGACGTGCATCCTTACCACGGTCGAATCGACCTTCGGGACAGGCATAAACAGCCCCCTATCGACGTGCCTCACCATGTGCGCGTCATAGTGCAGCATACGCATGATGGACAACAAGCCGAAGTATCGATCCCCCGGCTGCGATACGATCCTCATACCGACCTCTTTCTGGAGCATGATCACGATATCGCTTATCGAAGCATGGTCATCGAACAGCATGCGCAGTATGGGGCCGGATATGTAATACGGTATGTTCCCCACGACCTTTATACCGTCGGCCCGATCGAAGAGCATGGCTATGTCCAGCCCGAGGACGTCCTGCCGTATGACTTTGAACCCGCTGCTGCCCTTGAACCTGTCCCTCAGGTAGCGCACATACCTCTCGTCTATCTCGACCGATACCAGGGACGTCCGCTCCCGGTCAGGCCCCTGCGGCCCGACCTCGCCGTGTGTCCGATCGGCTGCCCGGCCGAGCCTCTCGAGGATGCGCCCTGTCAGGGCGCCGCACCCCGCGCCTATCTCGAGGACGCGATCGTCCGGCCGGACGTCCAGCGCGCCTACGATATCATCGATCACCGCATCGTCGGTGAGAAGGTACTGTGCCGCGGATTTACGAGGCAGCAGCCCGTGCTCTCTGAGGAACGTGCGTGTTATTTGCATAGGCATCCGTATCCATATCGCTCTGTATTCCGAGCTCGAACAGCCGGTACCCAAGAAAGCCTATCATGGAGCCGTTGTCCGTGCACAGCCTCGAAGACGGTATGTACATCTCGAATTCGTCCCTGTACGCGGCGAGCATCTTCCTCAGCCCGGTGTTTGCGGCGACGCCGCCGGACACGGCTATCCTCCGGATACGCCTCTGTCGCGCGAGGGCGATGGTCTTTTTCACGAGCACGCCGGTCACTGCGTCCTGGAACCCCACGGCTATGGACGATACCGTACCGTGCGTCAGGCCGCTGCTGTGCTCCTTTATGTACCGCATCACCGCCGTCTTGAGTCCGCTGAAAGAGAAGTCATAGTTGCCCCGTCTCATCATGGCCATCGGGAACTTTACGCCCCTTCTCTCCGCCCCCTGCGCCGCGAGCCTGTCCATGACAGGACCTCCGGGATATCCGAGCCCGAGCGCCCCGGCCACCTTGTCGTACGCCTCGCCCGCAGCATCGTCTATGGTCTTTCCTTCGAGAAGGACGTCGGTCATGGACTTTACGGTATAGAGCTCCGTGTGGCCGCCGGACACGACAAGGCCGATGTAGGGGAACGCGAGGCCTCCATGTTCTATCAGGGGCGAGAACAGGTGTGCCCTGACATGGTCCACGGCTATCAGGGGCTTATCGAGCGAGTACGCGAGCCCTTTGGCGAAATTCATGCCGACCAGTACAGAACCGATAAGGCCGGGGCCGGACGTCACCGCAATGCCGTCGATCTGCGACAACCGTATGCCCGCATCCCGGCATGCCCTGTCTGTGAGGGGACCGATGGCCTCGAGCTGCATCCTCGATGCGAACTCCGGGACGACCCCTCCGTACTCCGTATGGACGTCCACCTGGCTCGAGACGAGATCGACCAGCACCTTCCCGTCCCGGACGACCGCAACGCCCGTCTCGTCGCAGGAGCTCTCGATTCCGAGCAGGATCATTTGAACCTTTTCATTTCTTTTTTTGCGTCCTTCGCAAGCACATCGTCCGGGTACCGTGAGACAAGCTCCCCGAAAAACAGCCGTGCGTTCTTGTCGTCTCCGAGGTGCACAAAGCTCTTCCCGATCATATAGTACGACGACACGATCAGCGGGCTGTTGGGGTACCTCTCCACGATGATCCCGTAGTGGGCAATGGCCGTCTTATAGTC
>JAMCVD010000060.1 GCA_023381995.1 Deltaproteobacteria bacterium | reverse complement strand
CGGTGAACATCCATGCTCTTGCCCCGGGTGAGTCTCGTTATGTAGTGCGGGTACTTCTGGATCAGCCCCAGCCTCTCCCCTGTACCGGAGAAGCCTATATCGACTTCGGACGCCGCGGGCACATTGCACTCTGCCCGTATGTTCCGGATGCGCTTTACGACGTCTATGATCACGTCGATCTCGCCGGCCGCGTCGTCCGCAGCGCCGTCCTGATCGAGCAGTTGATCGACGGCGGGATACGGTGCCTGCAGTATCGAGCCGTTGCTCCCGAGGATATGGTACACCTCCTCGGTCACGAAGGGAATGAAGGGGTGCAGCAGCCTCGTCATGACGTCGTGCACGAACAGCATGTTCTCCAGCGTGTGACTGTCCGGGGACACCGAGCCATGGACCTTGACCATCTCGAGGTACCAATCGCAGTACTCGTGCCATACGAACTGATAGAGAGCAGTCGCGGCATCGTTGAACCTGTAGCCCTCGATTGCGTTCGATACGGCCGATACCACCTTCCTCAGTTTTTTGTTGATCCACGCGTTTATCGGGACTGCGGAGCTCTGGTGGAAAGGTCGGTCCATACCCGCCTCCGTCTTTTTTATGTTCACGAACCTCGTACTGTTCCAGAGCTTGTTGATGAAGTTCTTATAGCCGGCTATCCGCTGCTCGGACAGGCGTATGTCCCTGCCCTGTGCTGCCATCGCAGCGAGCGTGAACCTGAAGGCGTCCGTGCCGTACCTGTCGATGATCACGAGCGGATCGATGACGTTGCCCTTCGTCTTGCTCATCTTCTTGCCGAGCTCGTCCCTCACGAGCGCGTGGATGTAGACGTCCCTGAACGGCACATCGTCCATGAACTTCAGTCCCATCATCATCATGCGGGCGACCCAGAAGAAAAGTATGTCGAACCCCGTCACGAGCGTGCTGGTCGGGTAGTAGTATTCGAGGTCCCTCGTTTTCCCGGGCCACCCCAGAGTCGAGAACGGCCAGAGCGCCGAGGAGAACCACGTGTCGAGCACGTCCTCGTCCTGGTGTATGCGCGTGCTGCTGCACTTCGAGCACCGGGTGGGCGCTTCTACGGAAACGGTGATGCCCGTGCAGTCGTCGCAGTACCACGCCGGGAGCCTGTGTCCCCACCATATCTGTCTCGAGATACACCAGTCCTTTATGTTCTCCATCCATTCGAAGTAGGAGTTTTCCCACTGGACCGGGATGATCCTCGTCCTGTGCTCCCTGACTGCGTCGATGGCGGGCCGTGCAAGTGAGGCGGTCCTGACGAACCACTGTGTCATACCATGGGCTCTGTCACGGTACTACACCTGTAGCACCTCCCTGCCGACAGCCTGTAGTCCTCGACCCTGACGAGGAGCCCAAGCTTCTGGAGCCTTTCGACGATGGCCTCCCGTGCCCTGTACCTGTCCATCCCCTGGTACTTGCCGGCGCCGGCAGTCATTCTGCCGCTGCGCTCTATGACCTGGATCAGCGCAAGGGAGTGCCGCTTCGATATCTCGAAGTCATTGAAGTCGTGCGAGGGCGTTATCTTTACAGCGCCCGTGCCGAAATCGACCTTCACCGCCGGGTCCGAGACGATCGGTATCTGTCTGTCCGCTATAGGAAGGACAACGGTCTTCCCGATTGCTTCCCTGTACCGCTGGTCGTCCGGGTGTACGGCCACCGCGGTGTCCCCGAGCATGGTCTCCGGCCTGGTGGTGGCGACCGTTATGCCCCCCTTGAGATCCGGATACGGATACAGTATAAAGTAGAGCTTGCCGTCCTCGTCCCTGTGCTCGACCTCGAGGTCCGAGAGTGCCGTAAGGCACCTCGGGCACCAATTGATCATGTACTCGCCCCTGTAGATAAGACCCTCGTTATAGAGCCTTACGAACACCTCTTTGACGGCTGCGGACAGTCCCTCGTCCATGGTAAATCTCTGCCTCGTCCAGTCGCAGGCAACGCCGAGCCTCATGAGCTGGTGGACGATGGCATCGCCCGACTTCTTTTTCCATTCCCAGACCCGTTCTACGAACTTCTCTCTGCCGAGCTTGAACCTGCTGAGCCCTTCCTGCGCAAGCTGCCTCTCGACGACGTTCTGGGCCGCGATGCCGGCATGGTCCGTGCCCGGTATCCAGACGACATTGAAGCCCTGCATCTTCTTGTAGCGGACCAGGATGTCCTGCAGGGTATTGTTGAGCGCGTGGCCCATGTGGAGGGCCCCGGTGATGTTCGGCGGGGGGATGACTATCGAATAGGGCGTCCTCCGGTCGGGCTCCGAGTGGAAAAGACCGTTCTCTTTCCAGTAGGCGTACCATTTCCTCTCGATGTCCCTGTAGGAGTAGGCCTTATCTATCGTGTGGTCTGTCGTATCCATAATAGTTCATATTTACGTTGTACGGGAACAAAACCGAAAGCCTTCATGAAGGAGGTGGACGGTATGTGCGGGGGGCGGTAAGCGGGCCGTCCCTGCAGTGCGGTATACGTCGCGTTGTCAAATCAGGGCTTTTTCTTGACCGTCTTTAGTCTCTGTATTTCCTCTTTTATCATCGTCTCCGTCAAAGCGGGGACCACTTCCCATATAATTTTTTCTGCGACCTCTCTTACGAGTGCGTCGACTCTCTGCTCCACTGCCTGCTGTATGGCCTCGTTGAGCTTGTCCGGCAGCACGGATTGAAGCATACTCTCTATCCTGCTCGATGCCTGCTCCAGAAGCTCTTCCCTGCTCAGGCCGACGGGAGGCGCAGCTTCGTTCTGGCCCCCGATCTGCTCCTCGATGGAGGTAGGTATGTCTTTTGAATCGTACGTCTTCTCGTAGGATTCCGGCGCGTGCTCTTCCTCTCCTGGCCCTTCCTCCTCCATGGCCGCCTCGAGGTCCCCGAAGCCTACCGACAGCCCTTCTTCGCTCGATCCCTGTGCCGGGGCCGGCTCCTCGATCTGCTCGGTCGATACGTTTTCCAGCGGGAATTCCTTCTCCGTGAACTCCTCCCCCTTTTCTTCAGCAGTTCTGGACGCCTCTTTGTCATTGCCGAGCGGTATGGTTTCCCAGCCCGACTCGTCACCGATCGTGTCCTCCGTGACTCCGAACGACTCTTCCTCGGACAGCTCTTTCAACCCCTCGATGGGCCCTTTCGGTATGTCCTCCGCAGGCCTTTGCGGAGGTGGGGGAGGTGGTGCACTTATCGGGGCAGGTCTTCTTGGCGGCGGAGGTGGCGGTACGCCGGGCCTGGACGTCGGCGGTACCGGGGCCACCGGCTTCGGGGCGGAGGGCCTTGCTTCCGCAGGTTTCTTCACCGCCGGCTTCGAGAGCAGCGTGTTGACCTTATCGATCAGCGCCTGCGTCTCAAAGGGCTTCGACAGCCATGCGTCCGCGCCCGATTGTCTCGCCTTCTGCTCGTCGAATGCCTCAAAGGCGCCCGTCAGCAGGAGGACGGGTGTGTTCTGCAGGCCGGCATTGCCCTTGATGGCGTCGCACACCTCGTACCCGTTCTTGCCCGGCATGACGATATCGGTCAGAACGATGTCCGGCCTTACGTCCGTTGCCTTCTTTATCGCATCGTTGCCGTTGTCGACAATGGTAATCTCGTAATCGGGGGGTGAGAAGGTTATCGAGATAACCTTCTGGATAGTTATCGAATCGTCAGCGAGTAAAATCTTTTTTCCCATAAGTCCTCCTTAATTATTGGCTTCGATCTCAGTAGCACACACATCAAAGGGGTGTCAAGGCTATCTCTCTCTTTTTACTTATAGTTGAGGAGTGCTACAAATCTCAACTGGTACGGTACTATTCAATGTCGCTTGACACTAAGATACCTTCGTCTATTTCTATCCATCCCTTGCAGCTATACAACACCTTTTGTAACGGCCGGTACAGCCGGGCGGCTATGATATAGCGCAACCTTTTCTGCTCTAATAAGCTTATGAACTCCTCTGTGTAGAATCCGCTGTCTGCTATTATCCCAGCTATCTTTATCGGCTCTTCAGGTTTTTTAATGGGTAGCCACTACCTATAGTGGTTACATGGTCTTGAAACATAATAGTTGGTTGAATAGGCTGTTTGGGAAATAAATCTAATCCACCACAGTGAAAATAGATTGCAGTGCGACAGTGAGAACGATTCCGGAACCCATAGGCCATACGTTTAACCTTCTCGATCTTCGCATTGATGCCCTCGGCCAAGGCATTTGTAATCCGGTGTTTCGCATACGTGACAGTCACGTTGTCACAGAAGGGTGGACAGACCATCACTTTTGTCAAATGTGTAGCCCATCTCTGAAAAGCTTTGTCAACCTCCATTATAAAACTTCAAACCAACAAACAAATTATAAAAACAAACGATCAGCCTTCTCTTCGTGCTTTATTTGAGCACATAGTAACTGTTCGATCCTGATCCCCTATCCTGACCCAAGGCGCGCCTTTTCAGACCGCCAGTCTACACCCAGGGCGATCAGAATTGTTTACAATAAATCCACGTTCTTCATATGGCTTCTTTTCACTTAATACTCTCCACA
>JAMCVD010000116.1 GCA_023381995.1 Deltaproteobacteria bacterium | reverse complement strand
ACTTTAATCTATTGAAGAACAGGATCCTGGGAAGAGAAGCAAGGATATCCATAATAGGGCTCGGCTACGTCGGGCTGCCGTACGCGATAGAGTTTGCACGGAACGGCTTCAGGGTCACGGGCATCGACTCGAACGAGAAGAAGGTCGCCGCACTGAGGAGCGGCGAGTCGTACAGAACGGACGTAAGCTCAGAGGAGCTGAAGGATCTCAACGGCTCCGGCTCGATATCCTACACAAGCTCCTACGACGGTATCGACGATGCGGACGTCATCGACATATGTGTGCCGACACCTCTCGGCAAGTCGAAAGACCCGGACCTCTTCTTCATCACCTCAGCCGTCAAGTGCATAAAGGAGAAGATAAGGAAACCCAAGCTCCTCGTGCTTACGAGTACGACATACCCCGGGACGACGAGGGAATACCTCGTGACCACGATCTCGGACAGGAGTTTTGTGCTCGATAAGGATTTTTTCGTGGCGTTTTCGCCGGAAAGGATAGACCCGGCCAATAAGATATACAAGCTGGCCGGCATACCGAAGGTGGTGGGAGGGGTGACCGGGCTCTCGGGGGACCTCGCGGTCCTGCTGTTTCAGCAGATTGTAAAGGACGTCATCAGGGTGTCCTCGGCCGATACCGCGGAGATGGTGAAGCTCCTGGAGAACACCTTCAGGAGCATCAATATAGGCCTTGTCAACGAGATGGCCATCATATGCAATAAGCTCGGCATAGATGTGTGGGAGGTCATCGACGCAGCGAAGACGAAGCCGTACGGCTTCGTCCCGTTTTATCCCGGGCCGGGCATAGGAGGGCACTGCATACCGATAGACCCGGTCTACCTGACATGGAGGATGAAGGTATTCAATTACAGGGCGAGGTTCATCGAGCTTGCCACCGATATAAACAACGAGATGCCGTACTATGTCGTCAACCGTCTCGCAGAGATCCTGAACAAGGACGCGAAGAGCATAAAAGACAGCAGGGTCTTCATCGTGGGTGTCGCATATAAAAAGGACGTCAACGATTCGAGGGAGTCTTCCGCCATAACGGTGATCGAGGAGATACTGCGCAGGGGGGGGAAGGTCCTGTACAACGACCCGTACATATCCTCCATCGAGGAGGACGGCCTGCACATGAGGTCTACCAGACTCGGCAGGAAGGCCCTGGCGTCCGCGGACTGCACCCTGATACTGACCGACCATTCCGTTTACAGCTACGAGTGGATCGTGCGGCATTCCAGGCGTGTCTTCGATACCAAGAACGCCACGAAGAGCATAAAGAGCGAGAAGATAGTCAGACTGTAGCATGACCATGGACAGATTCCTCATAACCGGTGGCGCAGGGTTCATAGGCTCGAACATCGCGGACCGATTGCTCGAGAAGGGCCATTTCGTAAGGGTAATGGACAACTTTTTCTCGGGGAAGAGGGAGAACCTTGATAAGGCATCGGCGTTCGGGAGTTTTGAGCTCGTCGAGGGCGACATAAGGGACGTGGATGCCGTCAGGGCCGCGTGCAGGGGCATCGACTTCGTCCTGCACGAGGCCGCTATCCCCTCGGTACCGAGGTCCATGGACGACCCGCTGACCTCGAACGACGTCAATATCAACGGTACGCTGAATGTACTGGTCGCGTCCCGGGACAGCGGTATAAAGAGGGTCGTCTACGCGGCAAGCTCGTCGGCCTACGGCGATACGCCACTCCTGCCCAAGAGGGAGGACATGCCCCCGTCGCCACTGTCGCCCTACGCGGTCAGCAAGCTTGCGGGCGAGTATTACTGCAGGGTCTTTTCCGGCGCGTACGGCCTGGAGACGGTATGCCTGAGATACTTCAATATCTTCGGGCCACGGCAGGACCCCCTCTCGACGTACGCAGCAGTGATACCGAGGTTCATCTCCGCGATGCTCAGGGGCGAGAGCCCCATGGTGAACGGGGACGGGGAGCAGTCGAGGGACTTTACCTATGTCGAGAACGTCGTACAGGCGAACATAAATGCGTGCTACAGCGGGGGCGTGAGCGGCATGCTCTTCAACGTAGCGTGTGGCGAGAGGTTTACGCTCAACGACCTGATACGGCAGCTCGAAGAGATAACGAAGAAGAAGGCGAACCAGAGATACCTGCCGCCCAAGAAGGGCGATGTGAGGCACTCCCATGCCGATATAGCGAGAGCGCGGGAGTACATCGATTACAGGGTAGCAGTCGATTTCCGGGAAGGGCTGAGAAAGACGGTCGCCTACTTCGCGGAGGCAAGGTAGACGCCCCGCACGCGACAAAAACTGTGCCCGCTTCGTCTGTTTTTATGAAGGTCTCGTTCATGATAGGACAGGGTATGAAGAGCGTATGAAGGAATTGCGCGAGCTTATAGGAAAAGAGGTCGAGGTCATTGCGAACGGCATCGTGTACCGTGGTGTGCTCAAGGATGTCTCGGAGAGGGCGATCAGCCTGCTCTCGGCTTCGGGGTGGTTCGAGATCCAGATGTCGTCAATCAACAGGATCAATGAGCCCGGGGGGCAGGTATTCGATACAAAATATGTTGACCCGTCCTTTTATAGAGATAAATAAATAAAAACCAGTCCTCGGGATATTAGCCTGAGGCCGTCTTATAGAGCATACGATGTTGGACGGAGCGGTATGGCGCATCAGGGAAAGATTGGAACAGAGTATCTGAAAGAAAAGGAGGAAGCGGAAACGTGAAGATAATTCCAGGTACGGGGGACTATGACAAGGCCCGGGCGGACATCAGGATTTATGCGTATTATAAAGAAGATTTGAATGCAGTGCTCGAGGCCGTACCGGTCTCCATTGCAAAGCATATCGGGCCCAGACTGAAAAGCGCAAAGAACGGGCTCAGGTTTTTGAGCCAGGACGGCGTATGGTACTCTTTTATAAAGCTCGATGAGAAAAAGAAGGTAACCCCGGAATCGTTCAGAAGGTTCGGTGCGGGTATCGCGAAAGAGATAGACGCTGTCAGTGCCGACAGGGCCACGGTAATCATACAGGCGGGCAAAACGGGTGCGGACAGCGCGGTGTACGCCCTGACAGAGGGCACGGTGCTCGGGAGGTACGACTATGATGAACTGAAGACATCCGCAGGCGATAGCGGGGACGGGGGAAAGCCCAGGGCTCCCGGGCCGGTACTGTCTATTTATGATACGGACCGCGGAAGGATACAGCAAAAGGTCATCGAACGCGCAGTCAGGGTGGCCGAGGCGACGAACGAGGCCCGCAGGCTCGCGGACACACCCAGTAATATGATGACCCCTACTGCGTTTACGAACATTGTATCCGCAAAGGCGAAAAAAGAAGGTGTGCGGGTAAAGGTGCTCGAAAGGTCGGTGTTGCAGAAGATGGGCTGGGGTGCGTTCCTCGGAGTCGCGCGCGGCAGCCATGAGCCGCCCAAGGTGGTCATACTCGAGTATAAGGCCTCCAACAGAAAGAGTAACCATGTTATCGTGGGCAAGGGCATCACGTTCGACAGCGGCGGCATATCCATAAAGCCGAGCAGCGGCATGGAGGACATGAAGTTCGACATGGCAGGCGCTGCTGCGGTCGCAATGACGGTAATCCTCGCGGCACGGCTGAAGATGCCCGTGAACATCAACGCGGTAATCCCTCTTACGGAGAACATGCCCGGCGGGGGGGCGCAGAAGCCCGGGGACGTGGTGAGGACCCTTTCCGGTAAAACGATAGAGATCATATCTACGGATGCGGAGGGCAGGCTGATACTTGCGGACGCGCTTTACTACGCGGCGAGGACATACAAGCCGGAGTCCCTTATCGACCTCGCGACGCTTACGGGCGCATGCGTGGTCGCGCTGGGCAGTGAGGCAAGCGGTATCATGGGCAACGATGACGGGCTTGTAAAAGGACTTATACGGGCAGGCGAGCGAAGCGGGGACAGACTGTGGGAACTGCCTCTCTGGGACGACTACAAAGACCTCATCAAAAGCGATGTCGCGGACATGAAGAACGCCGGCTCCCGCTGGGCGGGCACGATACAGGGCGGTCTCCTCTTAAACGAATTTATCAAAGACTCGAGATGGGCGCACATCGATATTGCAGGCACGGCGTATCTCGACAAGCCCAAGCCTTACTTCAAAAAGGGGGCCACGGGCGCCGGGGTAAGGCTGCTCATAGAATTCTTCGAAGGAATGTGATGGACGATCGATGAAAGGGCCGGGATTGATACAGGTTTATACGGGTAACGGGAAAGGGAAGACAACCGCGTCCCTGGGCCTTGCATTGAGGGCCGCGGGGCATAAGTATAAGACCATAGTGATACAGTTTATGAAAGGGAAGATAGACTACGGAGAGCTGAAGGCACAGGAGATGCTCGGACCTTACCTGAAGATCGTGCAGGCAGGGGGCCCCCATTTTATAAAAAGGGGCAGCCCTTCCGCAGAGGACGTGAGGATGGCGCACCGGGGCATCGAGACGGCAGAGGGGGCCTTCTCGGAGGGCGCATACGACATCGTCGTGCTCGACGAGCTCAACGTGGCCATCGACTTCGGTCTTGTCAAAGTGGAAGAG
>JAMCVD010000091.1 GCA_023381995.1 Deltaproteobacteria bacterium | reverse complement strand
TCAAGACCTTACAGAATGTGCCTTAAACGATGGTATAGTCCTCTGTAAGTTCATATGCACACACCGACGTCACAGTTTTTGCCGATATTCGAAGAATACCTCTGTTCGACGCAGGCTTATCACTCATTACACAAACTTCCCCATATTGCAAATGCATTTTCGGGTTAGCAGTGATATTATTCTGAAAACACGATTTAAAAATGGTGGGGAATAAAGGGTCGTTTATTGGACACGTGTCCACGTTGCCGATAACTTGGAGTTGAGATCGTGCTTGAGTTCTTTATTCATTGTGTGAATAAATCTGTGTTTATAAAAACTATTTTTGTATATCGGGCATGTTGGCAGGAAAGATATCCCGTCAAACACAAAGCGGACTTGCACGACCCATCCCCCGGATGGGTACCCCGAGTTATCGCCCATGCCTGCACACCGAAGTGCATAAAGTGACGGTACACGGGCGTGCTGGGCGCACCAAGAAGGGCGGCTTGGAAGCCGCCCTTTTATTTCAAATTCTTACTTTTCCTCTATACCTGATGCTGGTTATCTCCTCAGTGTATCGCATAGAGGCTATTGTCATAAGACCCTACATAGATCGTGCCGTCCGCACCGATCGCCGGCGAAGAATCCATCCAAGATCCAGTCAGGTAAGTCCATTTTAAGCTACCGTCAGCATTAACAGCATAAAGATTATGATCCCATGAAGCAAAATAGATCGTTCCATCTGCACCTATGGCTGGAGATGAACCTATTATATCTCCTGCACTATAAATCCATTTTAATTTACCATTCTGGTTTATAGCACGGAGATTGTGATCGCGAGACCCTACATAAATCGTGCCATCTGTGCCGATTGCAGGTGTTGAGTACGCAGCATCAGTTTCTGTGTATTTCCATTTTAAGGTTCCGTCAGAATTGATTGCATAGAGATTATGATCGTCTGACCCAACATAGATGGTCCCGTCCGAGCCAATCGCGGGTGTGTTCACTATATTACCAGTTGTGTATGACCATTTAAGCCCACCATTCGGTTTTATTGCATAAAGATTGTAATCAGATGATCCGACATAGATTGTCCCGTCTGCTCCTATAGCAGGGGAGGATTGTACATAATTACCCCTTGTGTATTTCCATTTTAACGAACCATTCGGGTTCAGGGCATAAAGATTATTATCATCAGAACTGATATAGATCGTGCCGTCTGCACCTATAGCAGGGGAGGAGCCTATCCCTCCTCCTGTCGGATAGCTCCATTTGAGTCCGCCGTCGGGGTTGATCGCATAGAGGCTACCATCCGTAGACCCTACATAGACCGTGCCGTCTACACCGATCGCCGGTGAGGAGTTTATAATATTACCAGTCGTGTATAACCATTTAAGCCCACCATTCGGTTTTATCGCATAAAGATTGTGATCAGATGATCCGACATAGATTGTCCCGTCTGCTCCTATAGCAGGGGAGGAGCCTATCCCTCCTCCTGTCGGATACCTCCATTTGAGTGTATTGGTTGTAGAGCTTGTATTTATTGGACTTAGTCCGGTCGACTGGATGTCTCTGTGGAACTTCGGCCAGGGTGAGCCGCTTGCTATGCTCACGTAGCTACTGCCAGTCACGCTGTTTCCAGAATTATCTGTTACTGTTATCCCGACTGTGTAATATCCGGGTATACCGGGAGAATACCATAAGGCAGTACTTCCCGTTGCTACAGAAGTCCCGCCTATGAGCCATGTGTAATTCAAGGTGTCTCCGTCCGGATCATTTGCATTGCACACAAGATTTGCCGCGGTGTACACGGGCTGCGGATAAACGGAGATGTTGCTGATGACAGGAGCGCTGTTGCCCTGCGTCGACAGGGCTATCATTCCAATCGCGTACCTGCCCTGCGTATCCGACACCTTTATTGTCGCCGTACCGGTAATGTCGTAGCCGGATGGTGCTATTATGGTTGCTGTCTGGCTGTTTACACTTGATGGTGACACACTCCACGGGCTTGTTGCCGTCCACGTGTAGGTGAGTGCAAGGTCCTGAGCACTCTGGGCTATGACGGTTGTTGTAACAGGGCTTGAAGGCATTGCAGGTACCCCTTGAACACTTAAGCTCTGGATGACTGGCATGGTAGGGCCTGTTATGCCCTGCGACCCCTGAGGTCCCTGTGGGCCATTCGTTCCGTTTGCTCCTGCTGGCCCTTGTGGCCCTGTTGCCCCTGTTTTACCGTTTGAACCAGAACATCCTGCTAAAAACATAAACAACAGAAATGAAAAAATAGAAAATGTTTTGATACTTACTTTCATATATTCTCCTTTTTATCTTCAGCCCGTTTGTCAGGCTAAACTATACAAATGGAAAACCTCTGTAGCTGTGAGGTAACAAATCGGAATTACATTATGCTGGTGTTATGGAACTGTCAAAGGTTCCCTCATATTGAGTCCGTCCGGATAAAACGAGGTTCCGGGCTCGATAGCTTAGCGTACGATTTTTTCCGAATTCTGCGACGATCCCGATCAAAGATTACGGAACGAATTTTATGACAGACAGGTTTTGTATTTTATTGAAGTGCTTATGGTTGGCGGTTGCGAGCGGTATGCTGTTTGCCAATGCGGTCGCAGCTGTCAGGGCGTCTATTGCCCGCAATCCGTCTGAAAATGCATACCTTTCGAGTAAAAGAATAGCTTTTTCTGATACTTTTCCGTCAGGGTGAATGACTGCAAAAATGTTGGATTTAATAAAATCTTTTATGACTTTAAGCTCTTGTTTCGTCCGGCAGCCCTGCACGAGTTCCATGACGCACAGCGAACTGACAGCCCTGTCTTCATACACGAAACGGCTTATAAATTCCTGAGCAGATCTATTTCCTCTGAAGTACCATATAAGAACATCGGTATCGAAGATTATCTGTGGAATCTTTCTTTCCTCCGGTCATCAAGCCATTTCTGCACGTCGGTCATATCTTTTCTTTTTTCCCATATGCCGAATCCTATAGGCTCAAAGAGCTTCTTTATTTTTTTAAAGGGCTTGATAATGGCAATGGATTGTCCTCTCATGGTAATAACCACCTCATCTCCCCTTTTAACATTTTCAAGGATTGAGGATGCCCTGACTCGAAGTTCTTTAGCGGTCGCCGTTTTCATCGTTCCTCCCATAGTATACACTTTGAAATATATACTTTCGCATACCATCTGTCAATATTTTGAGAATAAAACCTGCCAAATAATTTCATCCAGTACATGGACGTCCATGGCTGGGGTGCTCGAGCGCGGCCCGTCCGTTCGTATTATGCAGCTCCTCATACGGGATATCATTCGTTTTATGCCCTGCAGGATGCTTATGCTTTTGGACCTGCTCCGGTCCGGACCCGGGTTTTTGGTGTCCACGAGGATCCGCGCGGCCTCATAATTTGATTTGAGGGCACGATCTCGGATGTCCTCGATGTCTACCATGTCCGTTTTACCGTCCACGGCCATGACCACTGTTAAAGTCGAGTCCGAATGTCTGTACAACACCCATCGCAATGCCCTTCGCATCGTTTAACGTTTGGTTGATCAATTTAGTCATGGCTTCGTCCAGCTCGCTTAAAAGGTCTGTGTCCTTTATGACCTGTTTGGCCTTCTCGGTCATCTCTCTTTGGTGCAGGCCCGGAGAGATTCCGGCATCAACAAGCTTTTGCCTGTCTTCAAAATACTTCTTTGTTTCTTCGGCCTGCTTCTTTAGTTCGACCTGTGTTCGATGCGGCTGATAGTTTCTTTGCTCTGTTTCCATATATCTCCTTTTCTTAATTATTCGTGGATTCGATAAGCTCGTCTGCCGTTGTGCCGCCGAACTCGGCAATTCTTTCCAACGTCTTTCGATCCGGCACTTTTGTGCCTATCTCAAAACGGCATAGGTCTTCCCATTCAATACCGATTATTTTTGCGAATGCAAATGAGTTCTGATCTCCCCGTATCTGTTCAATCTTTTCGCATAGCTTCATTATTCCCCTTTATTATTAAAAATCTCTATCAAGCCCGCGGTCGCGGGTCTTTCCCTGACGATCAAGGGTGCGCTCTCGCTCCGTGACTGTGACCTCGTGCGCGATTGCTTCGAGCTTCTTTGAAAGCTCCGGATTTTTATTCTCGATGACCTTCATCAAGTCTTTGTCTTTCGCCGCGGTCGTCGCGATCCGTTCAAGTTCTTTCGTGTTGGTATTCACCATGCGCTTGTGATTGATCATCCACTGCGCGTTTTCAACGTCCTTCTCGATACGCGCGGCTTTCTTCGTAAGCTGCTGCTGCTCCCATGCCGGCGGCTCTTTCGACCTGGCCGAGAAGAGTAGGGGTCAGCCCTTGAGTGCGCCAAGAAAAGCTTGTATATGTCCAATTGGTGAAAATCCAATATGGGGAAAGATCAGCCATCACCCCAGAACGAACTTTTACACCAGATAAGGTAACTTATCTTCGTGAAGCTAAAAGGGAGGGATATCGGGCTGCAACGAAAGTGAAGGGATTGAGCCCCGAAATTGACGTCGTGTCGGAGGCCGATAGTGTTCAAGGATGAGCAGGCAG
>JAMCVD010000092.1 GCA_023381995.1 Deltaproteobacteria bacterium | reverse complement strand
TCGTCCCCCCGCACCACGGCGTTGAACCAGACCGAGCTGTCCTCTCCGATCACGACGTCGCCTATGACCACCGCGCTGACGGCTATGTACACGCCTCTGCCGATGTCCGGGGACTTCCCTCCGTAGTCGAATTTCATATCGTCGCTATACCATGAATCCCTACCTAATGTAAACCTCCGCCGAAGAGGGCCGGACGTACCGCTGCCCCCCCTCTTTCTTGAAAAAATCCCGTGCTGGGTGTACCCATAAATGGTTATGCGTGATCATGCCTACTACATGAACATTGCCTTGGAGCAGGCTGCGATCGCCGGGGAGCAGGGCGAGGTGCCGGTGGGAGCAGTCGTCGTGATGGACGACACCGTGATTGCCGCTGCACACAATAGCGTCGTATCCATGGACGATCCTTCGGCACATGCGGAGGTACTCGCCCTGAGACGTGCCGGTGCACGGCTCAGGAACTACAGGCTGACCGGTACGCGGCTCTATGTCACCATCGAGCCGTGTATCATGTGTGCCGGTGCAATGATACACGCGAGGATAGGCCATCTCATATTCGGCGCTTACGACGACAGGTCGGGCGCCATGACACTGTTCGATGCCTTCAACAACGGACGGCTGAACCACCGGGTCGAGGTCGTACCCGGCATCAACGGGCGCACGGCGTCCATGCTCCTCAGGGACTTTTTCAAAAAGAGGAGGGCATCGGTTGACACAGCGCACCACCGGAGTATGATGCCGTCAGGAACATGAAAGGGAAAGATCTCAAAGCATTATCGATATCGGAGCTGAGAAGGCTCGCGAAGTCGCTGAACGTCAGCCTTACACGGGGGATGACGAAGGACCAGATCGTCGTCGCCGTCGTCGCTTCGGCGAGGTCCAGGGCGATATCCGCAACACTGAAGAAGAAGCGGCGGCGTACAGCGGTGGCGGGCCCGTCCGCACCCGAAAGGCCCGGTATACAGGCCACCGTGCAGGAAGAAAGGCTACCACTGTACAGCGGGATAACGAAGCTTGTGCTGATGCCCAGGGACCCATGGTGGGTGTTCGCCTACTGGGAGATCGATCCGGCCGCACTCGGCGGCAGGGCCCTTATACTCCGCGTGTACAGGAAGAAAGACCGGCTGTACGCGAGCATAGACGTCGACGGTGCAACCAACTGGTACATAGACTTTCCTGAGCCCGGAGAGACCGTCAGGGGTGAGATCGGGTACATGGGGCCGAAGGGCAGGTTCAGGATCATAGCGGCATCTAACACCGTAAAGACCCCCCGGGCATGGCCGTCGGCCGAAGCGGCCATGCGGCCGTTGGGGAAGAAGGTACCGGCCGCACGGCCCTCGCCTTTCGGCGAGGCCTACGCGGCATACGAGAGGCTCGGCACCTTTTCGAGGAGAGAGATAACATCAAGAAAGCAATGAGTGGCTACCTTGCGATCGTGCTGCACTCGCACCTGCCCTACGTCAGGCATCCGGAGTACGCCGATTTTCTCGAAGAGGACTGGCTATACGAGGCGATAACGGAGACATACCTCCCCCTGCTCGACGTCTTCAACAGGCTTGTTCGGGACGGGGTCGGGTTCCACATTACGATCAGCCTCACCCCGACGCTGCTCGAGATGCTCGGTGACGGCCTGCTCATGGGGAGGTACAGGGCCCACCTGTCGAAGCTGATCGAGCTGAGCGAGAGAGAGATGGTCCGCACGCGCCACGACCCTTCCATACACCCGCTGTCAAAGATGTACCACGACAGGTTCCTGCACTACATGGACATGTTCGAGAACGGCTGCAGGGGGAGCATCATAAACGGGTTCAAAGACCTCATGGACCAGGGCGGTGTCGAGATCGTGACATGCGCAGCAACACATGCATACCTCCCGCTGCTGGTCGACAGGGCATGGCAGGACATACAGCTCCACATAGGCATCGACAGCCATGTCCGTCATCTTCGGAAAAGGCCAGTAGGCGTATGGCTGCCGGAGAACGCCTACACCGATGGCATTGACGGGGTACTGGCGAAGTACGGCATCGAGTACACCTTCCTCGACGCACACGGCCTCCTGAACGCCTCTGTCAGGCCTGCATACGGCGTGTATGCGCCCATCTCGTCCCGTGCTGGGGTGAGCTTCTTCGGCAGGGACCTCCAGTCCGCAAAACAGGTGTGGAGCGCAAGGGAAGGCTATCCCGGGGACTACGACTACAGGGAATTCTACAGGGACATCGGTTACGATCTGGACCTCGAGTATGTGAGGCCCTACCTCCACAGCGACGGCTCGCGTTCGAACCTCGGCATAAAGTACTACAGGATTACCGGACAGACGGACCGGAAACAGCCCTACGTCCCGCAGTGGGCACACGACAAGGTCATGGACCACGCCGGCAATTTCGTATTCAACCGCGCGAAGCACATAGAGTACCTATGCGGCATAATGGACAGGGAGCCCATACTCGTGTCCGCATACGACGCGGAGCTGTTCGGGCACTGGTGGTTCGAGGGCCCCGAGTTCATCGAGCAGGTCTTCAGGAGACTGGACGCTACGAACGGCATCGTAAGGCCGGCAACCCCGGCCATGTATCTGCGGGAGTACCCCGTGAGCCAGATCGCCGTGCCCTCGCAATCGAGCTGGGGCGACAAGGGCTATCACGAGGTCTGGCTGAACGGCACGAACGACTGGACGTACCGGCACATCCATATAGCGCAGGACAGGATGAAAGAGCTGATGCGTACGGCGGCGGCCTCGCGGGAGCAGCAGAGGGGCATAAACCAGGCACTGAGAGAGATCCTGCTCGCGCAGTCGAGCGACTGGCCGTTCATAATGAACTCAGGCACGATGGTGGAGTACGCCAGAAAGCGCTTTGTGTCCCATATAGCGAGGTTTACCCGTCTCTATGAGCAGATAAAGGCCGGCCGCATGGAGCCGGGGTATCTTGAGGAGGTCGAATCGAAGGACAACATCTTCCCCTGGATCGACTATCGCAACTATACGGACACCGAGCCATAAATCGACGCCGCCCTTAGCGGGGCCTGTCTGTTCCTGAAAATGCCCTCCGGAACAGATTGATTGCCTGCACAATCAATTTCTGTCTGTCCCTGTCGTCCGGGAAATACCTACCTGCCCGGTCGTGCACGATAGCATTGTAGTACCCTTCCTCGGGGCCCCTGTACGACAGTCCCCTGACAGACGTCCGCCCGTTCCTGTCCGTTCGGAGTATCATGTCCAGCGATATGTCCAACCCGGCCGCTATCCCGAGCAGGGTATCGATGGAAGGGTTTGTCCTGCCTCTTTCTATAAGACCAAGGTACTTGTATGTAATCCCGGCGCTCTCCGCAAGCTGCTCCTGTGTCAGTCCTCTCGATTTTCTGATTTCCCTGATCTGCACGCCGATAGAGTGCTTTATGTCCTGGTTTTTCATTTCAGGGACCTCCTCTTCCGACTCAACTGTATTGCAGAAGAGGGGACCCTGGTAAACCTACTATAGTTCTCAAACCTGCCCTTGACGGATAGGAAATATATTTGGTATAGACTGTGATACAGCAGGGTACAGGCCGATTGCACCAATGAAGCTCCCGGGAGAAGCCGAAGGAGGGGATATGAAAAAAAAGATTGCGTCCGGAAACAGAAGGACGTCCGGGTGCCCCTACGTGCCCGACACTGACGGGCTGATCCGTGCCGCACATCTGACCGTAGTGGAAGACATCCGCAGGGGCAGGGGCGACCATTACCGCCTCGCCACCAGGCTCGGGGAGAGGCAATGGCGGGGCGCATTCCTCATGCAGCGCAGCAGCTCCATGATTCTCGGGCCGGAATCAGGCAACGAAGGCGAGAACAATTTCTACAGAATGATCCTGCAGAAGATCAAGGACGGGGCGGAGTTCCGACATATCGTTTCGCTGGAGGGCATATTCCGGCGCCTGCAGAGAAGGCACGGCACCTTCGGCCGTATGGAAGAGGCGTTCAAGTCCCTTGTAACGCACAACTGGAAGGTAGGCATCGAGGGTCCCGTCCAGACATGGTACTTCAAAAAGATATCGGACAAGGAAGACGGGATGGACATAAGGCCTGACAGACAGGCCAGGATCTTTCTCGTAGAGTTTGCGAGCGAGCAGGAGCAGCCCGAAGGGATCATAGCCATGGATCCCGGCGGCACGGACTTCTGTCTCCATCTGAAAGGGCCCATGGTAAGGGGGCTCATGCACGCGTGTCAGGGCTTCTACGACGGGTGCCAGAACCTCTACCTCCACGAGCTGCGGGAGGTGCTGGGACAGGACCTCCCGCAGCTATAGACCTCAAGAGGCCCATCGCTGACACCCGTCATTGTCGGCAAGAACATGCATCCGAAGCTACTCGTCCACGCAGCATCCGTATATATGTATGACGGCAGGCATACCGGGCCATTGGATCCAACGGGCGGACGTCACGGGCCCCCGACCCGGTGGACAAACAGTGGGTTTTATACTATACTGTACGCGTCGTTCGGCCTTAAGGGGGTAACGTATGCCAGTGTTCAAATGGAAAGGGAAAAAGATCTTCTACCATGCCCTGCTGTGACATT
>JAMCVD010000083.1 GCA_023381995.1 Deltaproteobacteria bacterium | reverse complement strand
CAGCGATATAATAGCGGACCTCAATACCGTGGACCTGTTCGACGCACACATGAAGTGGGCGGACGCGATCAACGAGTTCAACCACGATAAAATAGGGCTGATCAAGAGCGGGGGCATCACGGAGCTCGACCACTTCCCCTGCTTCTATTGCTCAAAATACTTCAAGAAGCTCGACTGGATAGAGTCCTACAGGGACAGCCCGTGGGCAAAGGACCACGCCCGCACAAAAGGCAGGCACAAGTAAAGACCCTGCCGTACGATTGAAAATTCCCTTCGGACCTGCTATAGACCGGAGAAAAAGGAGATACCATGAAAACCTATTTCGTCACATTCTTATGCCTCATCCTCTTCGCAGGCGCTGCCGGTGCAGAAGTCTCTACAACCGGACAGAGCGGGACCATCGACGTCCCGTCGGCATTCATACAGCAGGGAAGGGCCGCTATAACGTTGTACGACGCATATGCATCGCAGAACGACTTCCTGGTGTCCGGGGGCAGGATCGAGAACAACACCGTGTACGCCGCCCTATCGTACGCCCCCCTCAGGTACCTCGAGGTGTCCATCGGCTCGCTCGACTCTACGAGCCTGGTCGACTCGTCCCAGGTCGTCGATTACTCCGGGGACTTGAGGATAGGTATAAAAGGGAGCTACGATGTGATGCCCGGGCTGGCCATAGGCGGACTGGCGGAGGTACTGGCCTACAGCAAGACAGACAGCATCGGATACAACGGAAGCGCGGCGAGCTACACGCTGAGCCTCCTCGCATCCTATGATATGAGACAGGCAAGACGCTCCTTCCCTCTTGTCGCAAGCCTCCGCATCGGGTATCTGTGGGACAACACCAGGGAGCTCCTATCGTCCGACAGCGACAGCCTCCTCTCCCCTATAGGGAAGTACGCGATGGGCATTCGGGGGGACGACCTTACGCTGCTGGCGCTATCGGTCCTGTTTCCGCTGCCACGGTATTACATAGAGCCCATGCTTGAATTTACCTCGCAGTTCTCCGGCAGGTACGCCTCTTACGTATCGACCGACCAGTCGTACGGGGACGTGTCGTTCAACCAGAACCCCGTGTACATCACCCCGGGCGTGGTATTCTATACCCCTGTCAAAGGTCTGCGGGTCACCGGCGCCGTCGAAATAGCGGCATCGAGGAGACTGCTCAGCCAATCAACCGGCGGCTACGTCTCTATCACGCCGCAGGCCGTATGGATTGGGGGGATAAGCTATACGATTCATTGAAGATGCACTTCCGCGTCCGCGCAGAATACCCTGAAAGCATCGCACGCGGGGGCGGTCCCGCAGACCTCTCCCGCTTCGCACCGTTGAAAGCCTTTTCCACGCCATCATGGCCGATGGTATGATCACTCCCTGGATGAGAGCCAATCTTTGAACCTGTACGTACAACGGTAGCCGACGTCGTGCAGATCCCTCTCATGGAAGGGGAACGCCCTGCACTGGAGCGGCCTGAATCTATAGATACGGCAGGTCGTATGGTCTTCATTCTGGGCGAGGAACGGGCACTCGAAAACGATCTTACAGCACAGGCCGCACCGGTCGCACTCGCCTGCCCTTGCATTCAAGCCCTCCCGTACATGCCTGACCCCGAGGTGTACGATAAAAAACCGTTTTATTTTGTTGTAAAAGAGCACAGCACTACCGCTGAATGTGTCCCTTTTCTGCACAAAGACGTTTATTATCGCCGATTTCGAGAATGAGTTTTTAATGTCTGCCCCCGTATCTGTCTATTAGCACATATATACCCGGCAATGCAATAAGGGTAAATATGGTGGACGTGATGAGTCCCCCGATAAGCACTATTGCCATGGGTTTGTCTATCTCGGCACCTGTGCCGATGCCGAGCGCGAGCGGTAAAACAGCAACAGATGCACTCAGTGCTGTCATGAGAACAGGCCTCATCCTCGTGAGTCCGGCGTTCCGTGCGGATTCGATATCGTTCATGCCCGCGGCTTTATTATAGATAATATATTCCACGAGCAGTATCGCCTTCTGGACCGACAGTCCGAAGTGGGCGAGAAAGCCTATGATAGAGGATATGTTCAGGCTTGTATGCGTTACAATCAGCGCGAGAACACCCCCGATAAGTGAGAAGGGTATAAACAAAAGGACAAGCCCGGCAATGGCGAATGAATTGAAGGCGATATACAGGATAACGAATATCAGGGCAGCGACGATGCCCATGATAAGTAAAATCCTTTTTACCATATCGCTCTGCGTTCTGTATTCTCCCCCGAGTGCAACAGAATAGCCCGGCGGGAGGTTGAGCCTTTTTATCGTCCTCCGTATATCGTTTATCACGGCACCGGTCGATCTTCCCGCAATGTTGCACGAAAGCTGGAGTACCCTTTCCATGTTCTCCCTTCTTACGATAAACGGCGCAGCCTGATATCGCACATCCGCAACGTACGACAGCGGTATCTTCCTGCCGCCACCCGCGTCGATCAGAAGGTCCGAGATGCTTTTCAGGCTGTTCCTGAATCGCGGCAGAGCACGAATATACACTTCATACTGCCTGATACCCTGCCGGTATATCGTAGCGACACTGCCTGCAAGCGCGGTTTGAACATCGCCGCCGACCTGCTGCGGCGTTATCCCATAAATGCCGAGTCTCGCTCTGTTGATATCTATTGATATACCCGGCGCGCTCTTTGTCTGTTCTCTATAGAGGTCCTGAATGCCCGGGACCTTTGAAAGCACGGTGTACAGACGTGCCCCGTTTTCATCCAGAACAGTTTGATTGTTGCCGAAGATCTTTATGGCGAGCGAGCCCCCGACAGCTATGCCGGATAATGCCTCCTGAAGCCGTTCGGTCAGCGGTGTCGTAATGATAATGGGTATGTCCTTCGTAGAAGGCACATGGATGCGAATCCAGTCGTCAATCCGGGCGATGGTAAATTTTCGTTTTGACCAGGGGACAAGCTTTAAAAATATCCCGGATTTCCTGATGCCTTCGTCCTTGGGCGCGTTCTCCGGCCTGCCGATATGGGCAATGACGTCCTCGACATCCGGTGCATGACTCAGGATACGGGAGACAGCCATGGCCTTTTTTGTCGTCTCCGACAATGCAGTGCCCGGCGGCATGTGTATCTTCACAAGGATTGCGCCCTCGTCAATCGATGGAAGGAAGCCAGCTTTTATTAACCCCGAAGAGGCGATAACGAGGAACAAAGATACCAGCATGATACCAATCACATACAACGGATGTTTCAGTGAGAATCCGAGTGCCGGCTTATAGATACGTTTCAGGTTTCTATCGACAAAACCTTCCGTCCGTCGCAAATCAGTAGGGGCTTGTTTAAAACCAGCCCCTACCCTGGGTTTCAGGAATAAATACGCAAGCGCAGGTGTTAATGTAAGAGAAAGAACAAAACCTACCAGAATAGATGTTACAACCGTAAAACTGAAGTCCTTAAAAATTGCACCGGTGAAACCAGGGAGCGTATACAGCGGCAGGAACACCGCGATGATAATGACGGTCGAATAGATGACAGGCCTTCTCACCTCGAGGGAGCCTTCCAGCGTCGCCATAAGCGGGTCATCGGGCTTCATCGTGAGGTGTCTGAAGATATTTTCTGTGTCTATGATAGCAGCGTCAATCATAATTCCAAGCCCGACAACCAGCCCACCGAGACTCATGACATTGAGGCTCTCGTTGAAAAGCTTCATGAAAATGAAGGTTATAATAATAGCTATGGGTATAATGATCGCTATCACCAGTGTTGTATAGATATCAGCCATGAGCAGAAAGATTATGATTATTACGGCAATTGTACCGATTATAATTGCGTCCCTGAGGTTCGTTATTGCGGCATCGATGAGCGTGGATTGATCATTATAGGTATGAAGAGTCGCCTCTTCCGGTAAAGATTTCCTTATCGTACTGAGTTTATCCTTGATAGCTTTTATGATGGGCATTGCATTCAATCCGTACTGCTTGACCACGGTACCGAGTACCGCAGGCCTACCGTCAACCACTGCATTCCCCTGCCTGATATGGTGTCCTATGCGGAGTTCGGCAATATCACCGAGATACACGGGAACATTGTTCTGCGTCGCAACGACGATGTGAGAGAGGTCATGGAAGTTTTTAATCAAGCCATTACCCTGTATCGAATAGGCAACCGGTCCTTTGAATAAATATCCGCCGTTAAAGATTACATTATTATCCCGGACCGCACGCACGACGCTATCGATGCCGATACCATAAGACTTCAGTCGATCCATATTGACGAGGACCTGATACTGTGCACTCTCACCGCCGATATTGGTAATGTCGTAGATGCCGGGGATCATTTCAAGCTGGTACTTGATGTCGTACTCGGCAAGGGCCCGTAATGCCTTCGGGTTCACATCGCCGGTCAGATAATACTGAATAACCTCGGACATCCTGTCTGCGGCATTCGACAGAACGGGCGGCCTTATCTCGGGTGGGAGCGAGGGGACAAGAGCGGATATGCGCTGCGACAGGAGTTCGAGTGCCTGGAAATAGTTCGTCCCCCAGGCGAATTTCACGATAACAACGGACAACCCTATCTTCGATTTCGACCATACCTTTTCAACCCCGAGTAACCCCCTTGTCGCTTGTTCCACAGGAAACGTAATCTCCCGTTCGACATATTCCGACGGCAATCCCGGATCGGAAACGAATATCTTAAAAATAGGGGAATTCAGGTCCGGCAGTAATGTCCGGTCAAGCCTGTTGTAGGTGAGTATACCGCCCATGGTCAGCAGCGCAACGACCAGCAGGATCAAAAGCCTGTGTGTCAAAGAAAAATGTATGATCCGTTTAAACATACCGCCTTAAATTTTCTGGTTCCTCTCCCCTTTGTGATCATGAAGAAAGAGTTTTCTCCTCCGCTCGTAAAACAAAGCTCTTTTCGGTAAAGGGGGGTACGACCCATAACGTCTCCGTATTTCCATAGCGAGAGAGAAGCAGTCCACGCAGAGTACCACGGAAGCATTGCAGGCAGTCCGGATGTGTTTCCCTTCGCAGTGTCGAAAACTCTTTCTTTTTGTTCTATCAGTTCCATGATCACTTTTGGGATAAGAGCCAATTTTCTTTACTTTGTATCCCCCTCTTACGATAAGAGAGGGAAGGGGAGTAACTCATTCCTTCTTCCCCTTGTGCATAAACACATAATACACCACCGGCAATACGATAATAAGCAGAAATATGGACAACAAAAATCCGCCGATAATGGCTATGGCGAGGGGCTTATGCATCTGTGCACCGGTCCCAAGGCCGAGCGCAAGCGGCATCAAGGCGAGTATTGCCGCGAATGCCGTCATCAAGATAGGCCGAATCCTCAGGCTGCCTGCCTTGATGACGGCCTCTTTGAGAGGTAGTCCGCTCTTCAAAGCGTCCTGAATGTAGTGCACGACGAATATGCCGTTTTCAGCCACGATGCCCACGATCATAATCGCGCCCATCAGGGACGAGATGTTCAGCGGCGTCTTCGTTATATACAGCAGGCCGAGCACGCCGAAGAATGACGGCAGGATAACGCTGTAGATGATAAGCGGCACCGCGAGCGATTCGAACTCGAGGATCATGACGGTAAATACCAGTGCAACGGCCATGAGCAGGACCATGAGCAGGCCTTTGAATGATTCCTGCTGGTTCCGGTAAACACCGCCATAGCTGATGCTCGTGCCCGGCGGCAAGGCAAGCTTTTTCGCCAATTCAGCCTTTACGTCACGCATGACGCTTCCCAGGTCCCTTCCGCTTATCCTGCCGGTAACCGCGAGCATCTGTCGCAGGTTTTCCCGGTCGATCTCCGCCTGGCCGCCGATCACCTGGATAGTGGCAATGGACTTCAGCGGGACGACGAGCCCGCTGGGCGTAACGATCTGCATGGATGAAAGCTTCTTTATCGTGTCCGTTTCAGACACAGGCATCAGCACCCGTATATTGATAACCTTTTCCCCCTCCCGCACGTTGGTTGCCACCGTACCCCACAATGCGGTCGTTACATAATCGGACACATACTGCGGTGTAACACCGACAAGCCCTGCCTTCAGGTAATCGACATTGATGTTGATTGCAGGACCGCTGATCGTAATACCGTTGAACACATCGACAACGCCCTTTATCTTGGTGATAATAGCTGCTATTTTGTCGGCAACGGTATCGAGAACGCCGGTATTATCGGAAAATATTTTTATATCGATCGGCATGGGAGAGCCGGTCATGTCCCCGATCAAGTCCTGCATGATCTGTCCGAAATCCACATACACCTTGCCGGGCTCTGCCCGGTAGACCTTCCGTCTTAGTTCATCGATTACCTGCTCGATGGATTTATTCCTGTGGTTCCTCAGACGTATCAGGAAGTCGCCCGTGTTCGGCTCGGTGATGAAAAATCCGAGCTGGGTACCCGTCCTGCGTGAAAATGACTTGACCTCTTTGATACCGAGGATGATCTTTTCTATCTTTTTAAGGATGCGGTTCGTCTCCTCGAGCGTCGTCCCGGGCGGGGTGAAATAATCCATGACAAATGCGCCCTCATCCATTGCCGGCATGAACCCTGTCCCTATATGCCGCTCCAGCATCCACGCCCCTGCAACCAGCACGACGATGGCCAGCACTACGTACAAAGGCTTGCGTATGATCGTATGCATGGCAGTCTCATAACTGCCGGTCAATGCCATCATGACCTTGCCTTCTTTTGCCTCTTTTTCCGTGTCCTTGAGAAATATCGTGGCAAGTACGGGAGTCAGGGTAATCGAGACGATCATGGATACGGTCAGCGCAGATGCCATGGTCAGGGCAAGGGCCTTAAAAAATGCACCGGTTACACCGCCGAGGAATGCAAGCGGGAAGAAGACAACGATCGTACTCAGGCTTGAACCGACGATAGCGGGCAGTATCTCTTTGACGCCGGTCTCAACCGCACGCTTCTTCGACCCATGCGCATGGAAATGCCTGATAATATTTTCCAGCACGACGATAGAATCGTCGATGACGAGCCCGATGGATGCAGCCATGCCTCCCAGGGTCATAAGGTTCAATGTCTGGCCAAAGAGTTTCATCAAAACGACCGTTATAATGAGCGTGACAGGCAGGGTGATGGCGGTAATGAACATGATCCGTACATTTCTCAGGAACAAAAACATGATGACGATGGCGATGAGCACGCCGAACAGTATCGCATCACGCACACTCCCGTAGGACTGCTCGATCAGGCTGGACTGATTGTACCACGTCGATATATGCAGAGACGGCGGCAATTGAGACTTCAGCTCTTCAAGTTTGTTCCTGAGCTCTCGTGCTATCGCCATGGTATTCGCACCGGGCTGGCGCAGGACGTTCATCAAAACGGCGTTATGGCCGTTACTGGTTATGCGGATGTATTGCTTCTTCACCGATGTTTCTACCTTTGCCACGTCCCGCACGTAGATAGGTACGCCCCTTTTATTTGCTATCAGGGTATCTTTCATCGCGGTCGTCGACGTGAATAGGCCTGTCGGCTGGACCATATAGAGCTCATAATCCTTGCCGATATAACCGGCGGATGAAATGATATTCGTTTTCTTCAACCCGTTTATCACGTCATCGAGCGTCAGGTGGTAGGCAACGAGCCGCTGCGGATTGACGACAACGTGGTATTCCTTGATCTTCCCCCCCTGCACCACGACCTGAGATACGCCTTTCAGCCTGCCGAGGATGGGTCTGAGGGTGTAATATCCTATATCTCTCAACTGGACCATGTTGAGTGTATCCGAGGTCAGGCTGAGCCCTATGATAGGAAACTGGCTGGGCCGCATCCAGTTTACTGTGACCGATGCGGTTCGCGGTAATCTTGACCGGATCTGATTTATCGCATTCTGGGTCAACTGGAGCGACTTGAACATGTCCGTACCCCAGACAAAGTTGACGAAGATCTGCATGGAGCCGCGGCTCGTTGCAGACCGCACGTCCGTCACGCCGGGGACAGAATATATTGCCTCTTCAATGGGCTTTGTCACCTCTATCATCATCTTCTCGATGGGCATGTCCCCGTTGTCCGCGAGTATGACAAGTCTTGGAAAGGTTATCTCCGGAAAGATTGCGACCGGCATGGTATCGAGCAAAAGAATGCCGATTGCCGCCAGTACCACGGAGAGAAAGATTATTCCCTTTTTGTGCGTTTCAAAAAATTTTGAAATGTCCATCACTCTTGACGCTCTCATTCCCGAACTTCGGCGGTATCCCCCTTACATAAGGGGGAGTAAGGGAGTTACTTTTTGCAGCTGTTATCAACCTACTCCGAGAATTCATAACGCCCCCTGCCCCTTAAGAGGGGTGATGCTGAAAAATCCTCCGTATATTCCAATCCGTGCCTTCTCCATAGGGTGATGCACGTTATTTCGGCGTTTTCATGATGGTATCCGTTTCCACCTTCACCGCCGTACCGCCTGCCAATGCGTAATTTCCCTGCGTGATGACAAGCTGTCCCTGGCTCAGTCCGCTCAGGATTTCGACCTTGTCGTCTTCTTCATACCCTGTCGTAACGGTAACGTCCCGTGCGATAAGGTCCTGCCCGACAACCATGACGTATTCCCTCCCCGTGTCCGGATCAAAGAGGATAGCGTCTTTCGGCACGACCAGCGTGTTTTTATGGGTACTGCTGATAATGTCTACAACAGCGAACATGCCGTCCTTTATCTCTTGTTTATTGTTGGGAAAATTCACATTGAGCGCTACCGTCTGGGTCTCCCGGGACACGGTCGGGTTTATCGTTACAATCCTGCCGGCGAACACGTCGTTGGGGAAGGATAAAAAATGGATAAGCACGGTATCGCCGATCTTGACCTGCTCGAGATACAGGGAAGGCAGGTCCACATGCAGATAGGTGCTCGACAGGTCTTCCACCGCGACAATGGGTGCGTTTGCCTGAACAAGGGCGTTGCTGCTGACATACCGCCTGCTCACATACCCGTTGAACGGGGAAGAAAGCGCTAACATGCCGAGTCTCAAAAAATACTGTTTTTTTACACCCGATATCGCCGCACTGCCGCGTATTGCAGCCTCTGCCTCAATAGGCCTTAACCGTGCGACCACACTGCCCTTCCTTACAAAATCCCCTTCTTTGACCAGCAGCTCCGTAACGACGCCCTCTACCGGTGAGTTGATCTCCACCTTCTTTAAAACATCCACCCTGCCCGTTGCCTGAATGAGGTGATCGACGTTCCCGCGTACTACCCGAACGGCCTTGACCTCGACCTGCGGGGCCTGCTCCGCGACCTGCTTACCGGATGAACAGGAAGCGAGGAGGAGGGATGCGAACAGGAATAACACGAGGAATGCAGTTTTGTCCCTTTGCAGAAAGTTCTTTTCCACCCCGTTCTTAGGCTCCTGCGTTATCCCTCTTACAGAAGAGGGCGGGGTACCCAAGCCGGGCTTGGGTCGGGAGTTACAGTTTTCCCTTATTTCTTTCGACGTCGGACTGTTGTGCATAAATTTCATAACGCCCCCTCCCCTCTTATCTTAAGAAGGGTGATGGAATTTTTACTCATATATTTCACCTCTTAAAAACTGTATTTTATACCGTGCCTTGTAAAAATCAGCCTGGGCAGTCGCCATGTCCATCTGGGTCGTCGTCATGAGCTGCCTGTCCAACAGGACCTCGTAACTGCTTATACGGCCTCCGCCGGTGTACCGTGCCTCGGAATACTCGAAATTTTGTTTGGACAGTTCTATGTCCTTCTGATAAAGGTTTATGCGCTCGACAGCGCTTGCCAGATTTTTTAAGGCATTATGATAGGAAAGCTTCAGCTGGTTGACCAGCAATTGTTCGTTATACTGCACCTTCTCGAGCCGCATCCTGGCCGCATCCACGCCGTAGGAAACAGAGCCCCACTCGAAAACCGGCAGGTTCAGCATGGCAAGATATGAATAACCGCGGTACTGGCCGTATGCCATGGGCTGCGGCTCTGCCAGCCATCCGGCGTCAGCCTCGATACTCAGGGTGGGCAGGTGCTTTGCCCTCTGCGCGCTGACATTATATTTCTGAGATCGTTCTTCGTACCGTACGGCCTGCAACGCGGGATTATTGCTGAACATCTGTTCGTCGATACCTGAAGAAGCAGGTACGGTAAACGGTACCGCTTCGAGCGTCAAGACGGTGTGGGGCGTCATGGGGATGCCGGTCAGGGACGACAGGGTATCGAGCTGTGAAAGCAGTTTTATATCGAACGATTTGAGCTTCGCCTTCGTATTGTCAAGCTCTATCTGCGTCCTGAGCACATCGTTCTCCGTCACGAGCCCCGAGGAAAGAAGCCGCTTTGTCAACGACAGATAATCACCGAGGCTGTCGATATTCTCCTGAAGGATCCTGATCTCTTCACCGTAGGTCACGGCATCGACAAATACATTCTTGACCGTGTAAGCAAGCCCGCTCTCCATGGCCTTTTGTTCGTATCGTGCAGATTCGAACGACATCTTCATTTGTTTTGTGGAAAGCCAGCGGGAGGGATTGAATATGTCTACCTGTGCTATTGCCTGAAGGGAGGCGATGCCTCCGTTCGTTACGGCGGGGTCGTACCCATAGGCCCTGCCATAACTTGATGATACACTGATAGACGGCAGCAGTAACGCCCGGGACTGTTTATATTCGCTGCCGAATACACCGGCGTTGGCACGCGCATAGCCGGACAGGGGGTAATTCTCTATGGCCTTATCGATGCACAGCTTCAATGTGAGGGCCCCACCCGCATACGCCCTGCACGGCAGGGACGCAAGCACGATGGCGCCGACCAACACTACGAGCCACAGGAACGGACGGCCGCCCGTTCCTGGGCCTGTCGCCCCGGCCCTTCCCCCTCCGAAAATCGGTCCTCCTGTATCGTCCATACAGAAAAAGTATGTCCCGAACATTAAATTATCAATAAAATTAGATTAAAAAATCTTAATGTCCCTCATATCGGACTGCGCTTGACATTACCGTACCGGATGTCTAATTGAATACCATGAGGCTCTTGCTGGTGGAGGACGAAGGAAAGGTGGCAAGCCATATCAAAAGGGGGCTTGAGCAGGAAGGCTACGCGGTCGATGTCGTCGACGACGGCGAGGAGGCGCTCGGCATGGCCTCCGTATACCAGTACGATCTGATCATACTCGACATCATGCTCCCCAAAAAGAACGGAACGCAGGTCCTGAAGGAACTCAGGGACAAAAGGCATTATACGCCCGTTATTTTCCTCACGGCTAAAAACAGTACGGAAGAGAAGATCCTGGGACTGGACCTGGGGGCGGACGACTATCTTACCAAGCCGTTCGAGTTTGAAGAATTGTGTGCAAGGATACGGGCAATACTGAGAAGGCACGAATCCGTAAGGGATACAAAACTTACCCTGTCCGACCTCGAACTCAATCTTGTTACGCATGAAGTGAAACGAGCGGGACAGAAAATAGATCTTACACCCAAGGAATATACCCTGCTTGAATACCTTTTGTACAATCAGGGCAAGGTCCTGACGAGAACGATGATCGTAGAGCATGTATGGGACCAGGACTTCGACAGCTTTACGAACGTCGTGGACGTTTACATAAATCATCTCAGGGTAAAAATAGATCAGCCGTTCGAGAAAAAGCTATTGCATACTGCACGCGGTTATGGCTACGTGCTGAGGGAAGGGGATGCTGCCGATAAGGATTAGGCTGACGTTCTGGTACGTCGGCATCTTCTCCATAACGCTGATACTGTACAGCATGTTCCTGTTCACCTTCGTCTCGCACAAGATCATGAACAATACCGACAGGGAGCTGCTTGCGGAGGCAAAAGAGAGCAGGGACATCTTCCTCGAGGAGATGACCAAGCCGTCGTTCGAGGAGCTCGACGAAGAGCTGAGGGGGATAAACTACTATCTCCAGATCTACTCGATGGACGGCAGGAGCCTATACAGCTCGGCGAACCTGTACAATGCGGAGCTGCCCGTGGACACGGTGTCCTTCAAGGGCATACGGGAGGGCAGGCATACCTTCAGGGACGTTACCCTGTTCAGGCATACGGAGGTGCGGGCGCTGTTCTATCCCATCGGCTCCGGGGGCACGACCCGCTACTACATGGTCATCGCAATGCCCCTCTCCGAGCAGCAGGCGTTCCTGCATATGCTGAGCATCATCCTTACCCTCGTTACCCCCATCGTCATCATCGTGGCAAGCTGGGGAGGCATCGTCATCGCGGGCAGGGCCATGAAGCCTGTCGACGAGATAATAGAGACTGCAAAGCGCATAGAAGCCGGAAATCTCGCAGAACAGATTAAAATCAAAACTCACAACGATGAAATAGGAAAGCTTGCCGGGACATTCAACGATATGCTCATGCGGTTACAGAAGGCCTTTGACAGCCTTGCCAATTTCTCACAAAATGTATCACATGAACTGAAAACACCACTGACAGTCATGAAAAGCGGCATAGAAATAACTATGAGAGAAAAAAAATCGGCGGCGGAGTACAGAGAACTGCTCGTCAGCTTGCTCGAAGAGGTGGACCAGATGACGAGGACGATCGACGACCTCCTGCTCACGTCCCTTTCCGATACGGCATCCATACGTGCATCCTTCGCCTCCGTGGACCTGTCGGGGCTCATCCTGCAGACGATAGACTTCCTCGGGATCCTTGTGACCGACAAGGACGTGGTGCTCGAGCACCACGTCCACGGAGGCATCATCGTACCGGGCAACGAGAGACTGCTCAAGAGGGCGCTCAGCAATATCATAGACAACGCCATCAAGTTCACCCCATCGGGCAAAAGGGTCTCGGTGTCCCTGGCCAAAGGCGACAAGGGCGCGGTGATAGTCATAAGCGATCAGGGCATCGGGATACCGGAAGAAGAGATACCGAAGATCTTCGACAGGTTCTACAGAGGGAAATCCGCAAACAGCGAGGGCCACGGCCTTGGGCTGAACATCGTGAAATGGATCATCGAGCTTCACGGAGGGACGATCTCGGCAGTATCGACGTCCGGGGGCACGAGCTTCACGATCGGGCTCCCGTCCAGTTCCACCCTGCCCCCCCCTTCCCCGGGAAAACTTTCTTGTTGAGCTTTTCGGGTTTATAGTGTTCTATGATATGAGCGCTGATAGCGAGCTCGGAAATGAAGCCATTTGTATTCAAACAATGTACCAATATACTGAAGTCCACGCAGAGGAAGGCGATCACGATCAGGGAGCTGCTGCATGGCATCGAAGAAGTAAGCGATGCGTCCATCTTCCACCATACCTACAAATACTTCTTGAAGGGCCACGTCCTCGAATATACGAATGACTTCGCCCAATGGGTCGGCGAAAGCCTGGAGGAGCACACGCTCGCGGAGCACCTCTCGAACGTGGACCCCTATGACTTCACCTCCATACCCGCGCTGAGAGGGAAGATAGTGGAGGTCGTCGACGACTACCTCATACGTTTCCCGGAGCCAAGGCCCGCCATGAGAGGCAACGAATTCTACTTCAACGAGTCGGCCACCATCATCTTCCCGACAGGCATCGTGGCCCACAATCTCGCCGAATTCCTCCAGGCATTGAAGTACGTAGACGGCAGCTCCGTCTACTACCACTTCTACGAAGGACGGATCCACGGGGTGTTCGGTCCGGACGATTTCTCCCTGTGGCTCAAGGACCAGGCCGGGGAAGAAGGGCTTTCCGAGAGGCTCCTCCACATAGACCCCTTCATGTACGACATAGAGGGCATGAGGAGGCTCATCGTGCAGACCGTCGAGCAGAAGGTACAGAAGGACATGGAGACGATATAGATGATACGGCTCTCCGACTATGCAGGCATATCGCCGAAATCGGACTTGCAGCTTATCTCCAGGCTCGCCGAGAGGCTCTCGTCCAAGCGGTTCCTGCACATAAATTCGACGAAGTCGGGCGGCGGCGTTGCCGAGATACTCAGCAGGATGACCCCGCTCCTGAGCGGTCTCGGCCTGAACGTACGCTGGGAAGTGATACGGGGGGACCAGAGGTTCTTCACGATAACGAAGAAGATCCACAATAGCCTGCAGGGGCTGCCGGAGGACTTCACGGACGACATGTGGGGGTACCATTCCGCCATAAACGAGGAGAACGCAAAGACCCTGGACCTGGACGCCGATGTCACGTTCGTCCATGACCCCCAGCCCGTCCCGCTCATAAGGTTCAGGCACGGCGGTCTCTGGATATGGCGGTGTCATATCGACGTCTCCAATCCCGTCGAGAGCGTGTGGGACAGGGTATCGGCGTACGCGGGGAAATACGACGCGGCGATCTTCTCCGTGGCAAAGTTCGCGAAGCGGATGCCGATAGACGAGTTCATCATAACGCCCACCATAGACCCCCTGAGCGAGAAGAACAGGGACCTGACGGGACCGGAGGTCGACGAGGTCGCGGCGAGGTTCAAAATCCCCCGCGACAAGCCGATCCTGTTGCAGGTCTCGAGGTTCGACAGGTTCAAGGACCCGAACGGCGTCATCAGGGCGTACAGGATGGTGAAGAAGTACAACGACTGCAGGCTCGTGCTCGCGGGGAGCTCCGCGACGGACGATCCCGAGGGCGACGCCGTGACCGAGGAGGTCAAAGGGTTCGCGGACGGTGATCCGGACATCCACATACTGCTGCTGCCGACCTTCAGCGACAGGGACATCAACGCCCTCCAGAGGATGGCGGCGGTCGTGCTGCAAAAGTCCCTGAAAGAGGGCTTCGGGCTTACGGTCACGGAGGCCATGTGGAAGGGCAGACCCGTCATAGGCGGCAACGTCGGCGGGATCCCGACCCAGATCATCAACGGCATCAACGGGTTCCTGGTAAATTCTGAAGAGGGGGCCGCATTCCGGGTACGGCAGATACTGAACAACCACGATATGGCAAAAAGCATCGGGGAGAACGCACGGCAGTACGTGCGGAACCACTTCCTGATCACGCGGCAGATACGGGACTATCTCTTTGTCTGGTATGCCATGCTCAACAAAGGCAGCGCCGTCATGGAACTGTGAGATGAAGCTGATCGTGGTGTCCAACAGAGAGCCTTATGTCCACAGAAGGACGGGAGATACGATCAGCGTCGAGAGGCCCGCGGGCGGACTGACATCTGCTCTCGACAACGTGCTGAAGACATTGAACGGTACGTGGTTAGCATGGGGAAGCGGCAGCGGGGACAGGGAGATCGTGGACAATCGCGGACGTGTCCCCGTCCCTCCGTCGTCGCCTGCGTACGTCCTGAAAAGGGTATGGCTGAGCCCGAACGAGGTGGACAACTATTACACGGGATACTCGAACCGTGTCCTGTGGCCCCTGTCGCACCTGACGTTGGACCGGGTCTACTACCGGAGGCAATACTGGGACTCCTACAGGAGAGTAAACCAGAAATTCGCGGACTCGATCGTCGAAGAGACAGGGGAGGAGGAAGTCACCCTATGGGTACACGACTATCACCTGTGCCTCGTGCCGTCCCTCGTCAAACAGGCCGCCCCTTCGGTGACTATCGGGCATTTCTGGCACATCCCATGGCCGGACTGGGGCACCTTCAGGATACTGCCGCAGGCAAAAGACGTCCTCGAAGGACTGCTGGCGAACGACCTCCTGGGGTTCCAGATACCGCTCTTCGTCAAGAACTTCATGAACTGTGCGAAAGAGAGCCTCGACGCCGGTATCGACTATGTTTCCTCCTCCGTCACGTACAACGGGCACAGGACGCTGCTCAGGGCGTTTCCCGTCAGCGTCGATTTCGCCTTCTTCGACGCAGCGGCAGCGTCGAAGAAGGCGTACGCGATAAGGCGCCTGAAGGAGCATCTCGGCATAACGGCCGAGTACATCGGCATCGGGGTAGACAGGCTCGAGTACACGAAGGCCCTGCTGAAGAGGCTCCAGGCGATCGACCTCTTCTTCGAGAAGTACCACAGCTTCATAGGGAGGTTCGTCTTCATCCAGGTCGCAGTGCCGACGCGGCTCAGCGAGCCGTACATAAGCTACAAGAAGTCGGTGGAGGGGCTGATAGCCAGGATCAACGACAAGTACTCCACCGCTGCATGGAAGCCTATCGTGTACATCACGACAAAGATCGAGCACAGGGACCTCGCGCTGTACTACAGGATAGCGGACGTCGCCATCATAAGCTCCGTGTACGACGGAATGAACCTCGTGGCAAAGGAATACATCGCGTCCCAGTCGGACGAGAAAGGCGTCATCATACTGAGCGAGTTCGCCGGGGCCTCGGAAGAGCTCATCGGCTCGCTGCCCCTGAACCCCTACGACATAGAGACGTTCGCCGGGAACATCAAGAAGGCCCTGCTGATGCCCGTCGAGGAGAAGAGAAGCAGGATGAGGGCGCTGCGGGAGCACGTGAAGACAAACGACCTGAGAAAATGGACGGGCGATTTTATCTCGGCCATCGAAGGGTGTCACCGTGAACTGCACGGGGCGGAGGGCGGCATGTTCCTGTTCCTCGACTACGACGGGACACTCGCCCCTATCGCGGACAGGCCCCAGGCCGCGGTACTGGACAAGGACGTCCGTGCAGTCATGGACAGACTGAGGACAGTATGTCCCATGGCGGTCGTCAGCGGCAGGATGCTGTCCGACATCATGGACAGGGTCGGCATCAAGGACATCATCTATGTCGGGAACCATGGTGCGGAGATATGGGACGGCACGGGCATAGTCCCGGGCAGCGACGGGCCGGTCGATACCGGTGTATTGGACGAGTTCAAAGAGAGGGTGTCCTCCGTGCTGGGGGACGTGGACGGCGTCGTGATAGAGGACAAGGGCAGGACGATAAGCGTGCACTACAGGAACGTGGACCCGCGGCGTATAGATCGGGTGACCGGGGACTTCCGGAGAGTGGCGGACGGCTATGCGGACAGGCTCAGGATAACCTCAGGCAAGGGGGTACTCGAGGCACGGCCCCTCGACGCATGGGACAAGGGGGACGCCGTCTCATGGATACTGAGGAATTTCGGGGCCGGCAGGATGCCCGTGTACGTCGGCGACGACGCTACGGACGAAGACGCCTTCCGCGTGATCAATCGGACGGGCGTATCCATAAGCATCGGCAGGAACATCCACGCGCAGTGCTACCTCGGGGAGCAGGCGGAGATACGGGAATTCCTGGAGTGGCTCATGGACAAAACAACGAAATGAACCTATTATAAACCGATATGTCTAAGTACCAGCTCACTCAATGGTTCGAGACCCATACCTTTCACAGTCAGGACTTCTCCACTATCGAGTCCCTCATGGTGCTGAAGCAGAAGCGGGGGCTGAAGATCAGCCTCTGCCTGCCGGCCCTGAACGAAGAGGCGACCATACGGCGGATCATCACCGTCCTCAAGGCCATCCTTTACGATAACACCGGGCTGCTCGACGAGATCGTGGTAATCGACAGCTCCTCGAGCGACAGGACGAGGGACATCGCACAGGAGCTCGGCGCGAAGGTCTACCTACACAAGGACATCATGCCGTCGCTCGGCACGTACAGCGGCAAGGGGGAGGCACTGTTCAAGAGCCTGTACGTCCTCGAGGGCGACATCATCGTATGGATAGACGCGGACATAAGGAACATAGACCCGCGGTTCGTCTACGGCCTGATAGGCCCGATACTCAGGAACCAGAACATCCTCTTCACGAAGGGCTTCTACCTACGGCCCCTGCAGTCCGGACAGGACTTCAAGCCGGTCGGCGGAGGGAGGGTCACGGAGCTCCTTGCAAGGCCCCTGATCAACGCATTCTACCCGGAACTCGCCGGATTCATCCAGCCGCTCGCGGGCGAATACGCGGGGTTCAAAAGCATATTCCAGCAGATCCCGTTCCCCACGGGGTATGGGGTCGAGATGGGCATGCTCCTATCGCTGCTGAAGCTCATAGGCATAGACGCAATGGCACAGGTCGACCTCGAGATGCGCATCCACAGGAACCAGCACCTGACCGATCTGAGCAAGATGTCCTTCGGCATACTCCAGACATTCATGAGGAGGCTGCAGGAGGACAAAAAAATAGAGCTGAGCGACAGCCTGAACACGGAATACTTCCAGTCCCTTCTGTCCGCGGGTGCGAGCCGGTTGGACAAAGTGGTACTCGAAGAACACGAGAGGCCGGCCGTCGTGTCCCTTCGAAAGGAGGGGCAAGATCAGCCGCTGCCGGAGCACGCGGTCTCGGCGGACCAGGGCGACTTCGACATCGTGGTCGGCATACCGAGCTTCAACAACGCCGATACCATACCCCACGTGCTCGAGGCCGTCACCGTGGGTGTAAGGAAATACTTTCCGGCAAGCCGGTGCATCGTTATCAATTCCGACGGCGGGTCCACGGACGGGACGTCGGAGATAGTCAAGACCTTCAAGGAAAAGAACCCGAACGTGGTATACGCGGTCCACCCCCTGTTCCCGGTCCATAAGCTGTCCATCCCGTACACAGGCATCCCCGGCAAGGGGAGCGCGGTGAAGCTCGTCCTCGAGAAGGCGCAGGAATACCGCGCACGGGCATGCGTACTCGTCGATGCCGACCTGCGGAGTATCTCTCCGGAATGGATAGAAGACCTGCTCGGCCCGGTCATATACAACCAGTACGACTTCGTTGCCCCGTACTATTCGAGATACAAGTACGACGGCACCATCACCAACATGATCATCTACCCCCTGACGGCCGCACTGTACGGGAAGTCGTTCCGCCAGCCCATAGGAGGGGACTTCTGCATCTCCCAGAACCTCTTCACGGCATACATGAAGCAGCCGGTGTGGGGAACTGACATAGCGCGGTTCGGCATAGACATATGGCTGTCGACGCTTGCGCTCGCCGGCGGATACAGGGTATGCCAGTCCTACCTCGGGACAAAGATACACAAGGCCAAGGACCCGGCGCTGGACCTCGTCGAAATGTTCATGCAGGTCATCGGGACGACGTTCGTGCTGATGGAGAACTACCGGGAGAAGTGGTCCGGGACAAAAGAGGCAGAGGCGATTCCCCTGTACGGGTTCGTATACGAGGCGGTGCCGGAGCCCATCAACGTGGACGTCGAAAGGATGCAGAGGCATTTCAACGAAGAGCTCCCGGCGATAGACAGCATCCTCGGCATGATACTGTCGAGGCCCGTCTACGACAGCGTCATGGGACTGAAGGACAAAAAAGAGTTCCCGGACGACCTGTGGGCGAAGGTCGTCTACGAATTCGCATACGCATTCCATACAAAAAGACTGGACAGGGCTTCCATACTGAAGACGATGGTCCCCATATACCTGGGGAAGGTCGCGGCCTTCGTGTATAAAACACTCTATTCCTCGGCACAGCAGGCCGAGGACTCCATCGCCGGGATCGTAGCGAGCTTCATAAAGAACAAGCCTTACCTGGAAGAAATGTGGAAATAAAGCGCGTTATACTGTATAGGTATCCAGTAGATCGGGTAGGAAAGGAGGAATAGATGGAGTTTCTTCACACGATAGTCATAGATCCTTTCGTGGTATGGTACCACACAGTCATCGGCTACGTACCGAACATCCTGACGATGATCTTCGTGATAGCTGCGGGGGTCGCCATTGCATGGCTGTTCAGCCGGATAGCACGGCTGCTCTTCAAGCTCGTAAAGCTGAACGAGATCGGCGAAAAGGCGGGGCTTGCCGTCGTATTCAGCGACAATACCGTAAGCGTGATAGGCGAGAAGTTCGTCTACTGGTTTACCGTGTTCGTCTTCCTGATGCTCGGGCTGAGCGCCCTGAAGCTCACTCCCATAGACCACCTTATTACGAGCTTCTTCCTCTACCTGCCGAAGCTGGTCGCGGCCGTCGTCATATTCGTCGCGGGCTACCTGCTCGGGGACTTCCTGTCCCGCATCATGGTGCTCGCGGCGGTCAGCTCGCACCTCCCGTACGCAAAGGCGATAGGCAGGCTGACGAAGCTCGCGATCGTGGTGTTTTTCATCTTCATCTCGCTCGATCTGCTCGAGATAGGAAAGAACGTGATCGTTGCGGCGTTCTCCATAATCTTCGGCGGCACCGTCCTCGGGCTCGCAATAGCATTTGGCTTTGGAGCAAAAGATCTTGTAAAAGAATGGCTTGAAAAGGCGGTAAAAAACTCAAAAAATCACAAGGACGATGGCATATCGCACCTGTGAGCGGGGCCGGACATGAAGTCCCGCTCCCGACTCCTACTCTATGATATCTTCGACCCGGGACAATAGTTTTATAAGGTATCCTCTGCCATAATACCCCAGCGAGAACCAAGAGCACTTATCTTATCTGTGAGACATTTGTTGAGGGCTTCTATGGATGCCTTGAGGGAGAGATGGAAATCCTCCCTCTGCTCCTCAAATCTCTTGTCCATTGACTCAAACCGTCTATCTATGGCTTCAAAGCGTTTTTCAGAAAGCTCTTGCATAGTCTTAAGCTGACCCTCTATTGCTTCAAATCTTCTCTCAGATGCTTCAAAGTGTTCCTCTATCGCTTTAAACTTCCTATCCGAATCTTCTCGCATTGTCTTAAGCTCTTTTAATAATGTTGTAAATTCTTGTGTGGTACTCTGCGTGGACTGCTTCTCTCTCTCTATGGAAATACGGAGACGTTATGGGTCGTACCCCCCTTTACCGAAAAGAGCTTTGTTTTACGAGCAGAGGAGAAAACTCTTTCTTCATGATCACAAATGGGAGAGGAACCAGAAAAGGGTGGCTGCAAAGCAGACGGGGTATTTTCCCCATCTTGTAAAGAGGTGTCCCGCATCCTGCAGGACGGAGTGAGTAACTTCTCAACTAACAAATTCTGCAAAAACAGTATCTTTTCACATTTCAAGGGCTGACCCTGTTGCTTTCCCTAAGGTATAGTGCTGCTTTCATCTTATTTTTATCATGTCTGGACAAAACGACCTCTTATGTTTGGGCTTAACGTATGATTTTTCCGTTTTCCGTGACCCCACTATCGTTTATGAGACAGTTTGTTCACATACGAGATAAGGCTTTCTACTTTCAGACCAGGCTTCAAGCCTTCATAACCGGCAATAAGATCAAAATGTGAGTCCGCGTGTATAAGTACCGCTCCTTCATCAATGGCTGCGGCTGCTATCAGAATATCTGTCTGCGGTACATTAATACCACCATTCCTTAATTCGAACGCAAGTCTCGATGCGTTATCCCATAACGACCTTGAAGATTCGATGTAATGGAGTCCATCGAGTCTACTCTTGAGTCTTGTATATTCCTTAGCGGTCTTCGTTCCCATGAGCAACTCAAGTTCTATGATACCGTTTATAGCCACATCACCTTCTGTAAGGACGACCTCAACCCTTTCTTTTATAGTAGGATGATATTGTTTTTTTAGCGCAAAGATCCATACTGACGTATCAATAAGAAACATGGTCCCTATTCCTCAGATCTTCTTTTGTTCAGTTCATCAAGTGAAAGTTCGATCTCGAAAGATCCGAGTTCCTGTTTCAATATCTTCTGAGTATTCATCCTTAACAGTTCCCTGATGCCTCTCTCAATGTCC
>JAMCVD010000085.1 GCA_023381995.1 Deltaproteobacteria bacterium | reverse complement strand
TTTGACGCGCCGATCGACAAGGTATTTTCAACGATCACAGACTACGATCACTATGTCGGGAACATACCGCAGACGACGGAGGTCAGGGTCACGAAGAAACAGGGGAATACGTGGTTTGTGAGCTACAAAATCATGTTTAAGTTTTCGATTATAGTAGAGCACGCGAACTATACCTTAAAGCAGGTCCTCGATCCGCCCAAAAGCATTACATGGTCGAGAGCGGCGGGGAACCTCAGTAAGGTAGAAGGCTCGTGGAGACTCATTTCTATAGACAACGGCGAAAAGACGATCGGCTTCTACAGGGAGTATACCGATATAAGCTCGCTCGGATTCCTGGTAAAATACATGCTCGAGAAACAGCCCGTTTTGAATACAGCGATATCGACGTCCTCCGCGCTGGTCTATGCAAAGGCGATGGAGAAATGGGTGGACGGCGCCAATAAAAGCCAGCCCGCCAAGACGAATCCCTGAGGCTGTGTCTGTTCCTGATAGTGGCCGGAGGGCCCTCAGCGCATACCATCCCACCCTCACTCCGGAGATGGGGGCTCATCACACGGCCCTTGTTCCGGCGAGCTTGTTGTTCTATCCCCGGGCGCTGCAACCGTAGCAGGTAATATTCATATACATGCTAATGGGAAGCATTGACACTGACCTTAAAAACAGCCATAGGAGTGGTTGACAGAGGCGGTGAAAGTAACTAAATAGGTGAAATATAAATGTGCCCCCGTAGCTCAGTTGGATAGAGCAAGGGATTCCTAATCCCTGTGCCGCAGGTTCGACTCCTGTCGGGGGCATGAAGATACAGAGGAGGCGAGATGTTTATAAGCAGTGATTCGGTCCGGAATTTAGTTCCTTTCATCCCCGATGTGTGGGAAATCCATAGCTCCGTAAACAAACCCGTCATAGCCCTTCCCGACAGGCCGCCGGAATCAACATGGGCGTACGTCATAGCAATAAAGAAGGACAAGAAGATGCAGGTATTCATATACCTGTTCAGGGAGCAGAGCAGGGAAGGCGTTTTCTATACCTACGATCAGGGCGAGGTAGAGCTCATGAATGCGAAGGCCGTCTTTAACGAGGCGCTTGATTTTACGGGCAGTATGGGCTTTATTATGGAGAGGGTGGAGCTCAGCGATGTGAAGGGGCAGAGAGAAGAAGCGATAAAGTCAGTCCCCGCCTTTATGGCAGACCTCAAGCTGTATAAGGGCAGTTCCGAGGTCGACGAGCTTGTGCTTGATTCCGTGTACGAAGGTGGAGAAGGAGCGCAGGGGGGGGCGGCAGAGGAAGTATTAAAGATTAAGGGAGGAAAACAGTGGTCTGCAAGAATTTTAAGCCTATTCTGATCTCTTTGTTTGTCATATTCGCGACGTCGTGTGCGGGAAAGAATCCCGAGGACGTGAAGCAGGCAGGCCTGAGCTACGACGTCGGCGTCATGCTGTTGAACAGGGGCAACTATCCCGGTGCGATACAGCAGTTGACAAGTGCCCAGAGATTGAACCCGGACGATCCGTACACGGCCAATGCACTGGGGCTTGCGTATTACGGCGTAGGCATGAAGCCAGAGGCAGAACGGTCGTACAAGAAGGCCATAGGATTGAAAAAGGACTATTCCGATGCATACAGCAACCTCGGTGTTTTGTATTTAAGCGAATCCAAGTGGGACCTTGCAATAGATGCGTTCCATTCGGCACTTTCAAATCCGCTGTATATGTCGCCCCAGATAACGTGGGCCAACATGGGCTGGGCCTACTATCAAATGGACAAACTTGATCAGGCCGAGCGCGCGTACAGGAGCGCCCTCGAGCTATTGCCCGATATGCCCCTTGCACACAACGATCTGGGGCTCGTCTATCTAAGAGAGAACAGGTTAAACGAGGCCGAGACCGAATTCAAAACGGCTATTTACTACTTTAAAGGGTATACCCAGGCGTATCTCAACCTCGGCATCGTCTACATGCGAAGGAAAAATTATACAGAGGCAAAGAAGCAATTTGAGACGGTCTTAACGATGGCTCCGAACTCTCCCATCGCTGCGGACGCCAGAAATTATATCAGATTGCTAAGATAAAATGGATAGCTTCGGAGAATCCCTGAGAAGAGAAAGAGAACTAAGGCACGTCGAGCTCAACGAGATAGCAAAGATAACGAGGATCAAGAAATCCTATCTTCAGGCGATAGAAACGGACAACTTCGAGGAACTCCCCGACACCGCCTTCATCAAGGGCTTTATAAGGGCCTATTGCAATTACATCGGACTCGACCCCGATCAAACCGTAAACCATTTCCAGCAGTTTTATGACGAGAACTTTAAGCTGTCCGGCCAGCCTGCGGGGAAGAAGGCCTCCGTGGAACCGCAGGGGAGCAGGCTGTACATAACGATAGCTGTGACAGTGGCCGCCTCGGCAGCCATAGTACTGATTGTTTTTTACTCGGGCGTACACAGGACCGGGGGACGCCCGCAGACGGTCGGTGTCCGACAGTCTGCTTTTACCGGCACGTCACGGGCAAGGGCAGTTACACAGTATGCGGGGATAATCGCCCATACCTCCGCTTCAAAGGTCACCCCGGCCGGCGGCCTGTTCACACAGCCCACAAAAATGCATACCCTCCTTTTGAAGGCAACCGAGGACACGTGGATAAGGCTCGAGCAGGGCAGCGCCCAGAGCAATGCCCAGGAGGCCTTACTGAAGGCAGGACAGCACGTCCTTTGGGAATTCACGGGCCCGGCTACCTTGACGGTCGGGAACGCGGCTGGCATCGTGATCATGCTCGATAACAGGCCGGTCCCGCATCATCATATTCAGGCAGAGGTAATACGCCTCAGGCTGTAGCGGCTGCGACAACGGTATGTCATTGATCCCCCGCTCACCCGGAAAATGCATTTGCAAGACAGGGAAGTTTGTATAATGAGTGATAAGCCTACGTCGAACAGAGGTATTCTTCGAATATCGACAAAAACTATAACGTTGGTTTGTGCATATAAACGTACAGAGGACTACGCCATCCCTTATGACAAAAAGCTTATAGAGGGTAGGTGGATCGTAGGATTGAACGAATGAGCAAACTTCCCTATTGCGTTTTTCGGGCTCATCGAACGTGCAGGACGACCGTGCTTGTATTCGCTGTGTCCGTGTTTTTGTCATGCGGCCTCGTAAAACCTGCACTCAAGGAAAGGCAGAACAGCATCGATGATGTCATCAACGCCGTCTCGGCAGGCAGGTACGTCTCGGCCTACAAGGAGATGAAGTCCATTGACGTGTCAGGCATGGACGATCAGCAGCGGACCGCTGTTGATTTTATGGGGGCATTCCTTGGCTACAAGACAGGCAACTACAGGGAGGCCGTGTCCGGGTTCAGGGAACTGCTGCGGAGACAGAGCGGCCTTCAGGATTATGTCAACTGGTATCTTGCGAACAGCTACGTGGGTCTCGGAGACTTCAAGAGAGCTCTCCCCTATCTACGCACGATTGCCGCGGACTATACCGAAAGCGTATTTTATACCCGGTCGGTAGAGCTGCGTGCTCGGTGCCTTTCCGCGCTCAAGCTGTACGGCGACGCAAGGAGCGTCTATGCCGGGTACATAACGATGCCGTCATTCTACGGCCGTGTCCCTGCTATGCTGGCCGGGATAGCGGCACTGGACATGAGCATGGGAGATCTCCGGGGCGGTATAGAGAATTATGCCGAGGTCTATTCCCGGTTCCCGGCGTCCAGATATGCGGCCATAGCGTTCAGCGCACTCGCCGCCGTAACGGATACGAGCAAACTAAAGATCGATCATTATCAGATGGCCAGGCTGCTGATGAGCGATGGCAGGTATCGCGATGCAGTGGGGCACCTTCGGTCGGCAATCAACGAGGCACCTCCGGGAGTGGTCCGGGACAGGACCGTGCAGATGTACAGGGACCTCGGCATTGCGTATTTCAATACCGGCAGATACAATGATGCGGTGCGTGCCCTGAGGGCGGCCATCCGCTACGATACCGCAAAGCGAAGCTATGCCGAAGTGCTGTTCTGGCTCGGGAAGTCGTATCTGAAACTGGGGCAGACCGACTATGCGACAAACACGTTCGTGCAGGTGGCGTACATGGACGGCACATATGCCCCGATGGCCATGTACAGGCTCTCTGCCATCTACGGTCAGAGCAATGATACGGGACGCGAGAAGCGGTGGCTGGTAAAGCTCGCTGGTACGAACACCCCGCTCGCGCTGTCCGCTTACTGGCATCTCGGATGGATGTCCTACACGTCCGGTGATTTCAAAGAGGCCATCGGCTATTTTAAGAAATTGAAGGGCTCTGAGTACAGCGATTGGTACGATAGTATGAAGGCAGATTACTGGATTGCAAAGACGCTGTTGAAGCAGGGCAGGTCCGATAAGGCCAATGCTGCGTTCTTCCGTATAGCCAATTCTATGCCCCTTGGCTACTACACTGTTATGGCGAACATGTGGATTGGCGTAAATACATTGTCATACGATCCGAACAGCGTCGACGTCGCGGAGCCGTCTCATGTCGGGCCCGGGTTCGCGTATCACTACTCGAGGTACAGGCTGCTCAAGTCCCTCGGTATGGAGACGGATGCCATGTGCGAGCTTTCGTCGCTGATACAATCGAGGCTCACACCCGGAGAGGCCCTGCTGCTGTGCCGCGAGCTCTACGCCAACGGCGATTATTACCACAGCCTCTCTGTCGCACGACTGCGGCTTGGAGATATGCTCCAGACCTTCACGGGGGCTGCCGTACCCGTGTGGTATTACAGCTATCCCTCCGGCTACGCCTATATAATAAAAAACTACGCCGACAGGTACGGCCTCGATCCGGTCGTCGTATACTCCATTATCCTCCAGGAGAGCAAATACAAGCCGGACGCCGTTTCCGGCTCGGGCGCCCTTGGTATCATGCAGATCATGCCGTTCACCGGTGCAAGGATCGCACGGGACATATCCCTTATACCGTTTTCGGTCCCGATGCTTCTCGATCCGCAGATAAACATCGGCATCGGCATATGGTATTTTAAGCAGCTCATGGTGCGGTATAAGGGCAACTACGTCCTTTCTCTCGCTGCCTACAACGCCGGCACAAAGGCCGTGGACAAATGGCTTGCCGCTTCCGATGCATGCAACACGGACGAGTTTATCGAGGAGATACCGTTCGATGAAACGAGGCATTACGTTAAGGCCATCATCGCCGACATCGCCGCGTACACGATGGTTTATGGGGGGGACTTCTCGCTCGGGAAGCATATCTATATGGAGGGCAGCTTCCTGAAAGGCTGCGGAAAATGATGGCGGGCACCGCTCTTGCCTTATAAAGGGACATCTGGTAATAAGACGGAAGGCCCTGTCGGGGCCAGGGGATGGCACGATATGAAGACCGGGGGATTAAAACTTTTATGTATGGGCTCCATGGCCCTGTCCATTGTTATCAGCGGGTGCAGCGGCGGCCCCGGGCATATACCTCCGGGCGGAGCATATGGCGGTGCGTGTACCCCACAGACGCCCGACGACATGAAGAAGCTGCTGGGCTGTCCGCTGGCGCAGCCCGACAGGCTTTCCCCCTTCGATAGGCTTTATCTGTCCGAGCGTCCCCCGCTTGCCCAGCATGTCTATGTTATAGACATTACGGGCGAGCCTTACGAGCGCAAGGTGCTCGCCGCAAGCCTTCAGGGCATAGTAAACCGCACCTCCGCGCGAATCTACCTTATCGATAGCGATACGGGGCAGAACCGTCCGTGGGAGGAGGACGACGAAGAGGCGTCGGAGCTGTTCTGGCTGAACTATTACGAGCAGGCGTACGGTGTCGATGTGGTCTGGGAGGGCAGTATCGAGGACGCCCTGCCCCTGTTTGCGTCGTATGTAAACGGGTATGTCCTTGTTTCCGAGACAGAGCCGTGGACCATCAATGCAGGGACGACCATCGCAGGCAGAGACGGCGTCCTCGTGGCGTTTCAGGACGATCAGGCGTTGCTGGGTTCTCTGGGACTCAAGATGAAGGAGTCACTTGTAGGAAAATGGACCGATACATCGGACTGCTATACCTACCTGTACGACCATTACTATCCGACCATGAGACACCGGGGTATCGCTGTCCTTAACCCCGAGGAATACAGGCTGCGTGACTTCCTGATCCAGCAAGGCATACTCACGGTATATTCGAGGCCTTCCCTCAGTGACTGGGACACGGTAAAGGACATCTTTTCCGGTATGCCCCCGGATCTGCCTGTATACGGCTATATGTCCGTTAACGGATTGGAGGAGTTTACGGCCGTTATGACGCTCTCGCAGGCCGGGAAGTTTCTGGTACCGACCGACACGACCCCGAACCTGTCCTTTCATGTGGCGGCCGTGCCGGAGAGGCCCGTCGTCTATTCTCCTGCGACCGCGACGGCCTCCCCGTGCAGGCATGACAGGCTCAATGTGACGATTGCCATTTCGGACGGCGATAATCTGGCAATGCCTGTCAACAGGTATATCTGGTCGTCGTACTGGGGCTCGGGATCGAGGGGAGACATGCCGATGGGCTGGAGTCTGTCCCTTGCGCTCAAGTCGCTTGCGCCGGCAATCGCAGACTATTATTTCTCGACCGCATCTCCTGATGACGAGATTGTAGGCATGCTCGGCATAGGCTATGCCCACCCGTCGTACTATTCGGACAGGGCGTTTTTCTTCTCGAAGAGCTTCCAGAGGATGGGCGAGCTCGGGCTGGATACCTTCTGGACGCTGGACATATCCATGGACGACCCTGATTCTGCAATCTGGAACGACGTAGAGGAAAATATTGCCGGCGGCCGGCCGACCGGCTTTTTTGTGGGGTATTCCGATATGCCGATAGGGTATTTCCGTACGCCGCAGGGTATACCCGTGCTTATGCCGATCAATGACTATGAGGACACACCGTCTGTCCTGGCCTCTCGCCTGACCGATATCCTTGCCCAGCCGCAGTCTGCATGGCCCCCCATAGTCTTTCTCATGGCCTCGTCATGGACGAACTCCATGGACGGACTTGTTGGTGACTTAAAGCCCCTCGAGGCCCAGGGGGTCAATTATCTTACGCCGTCCCAGGCATTCAGGTGTGTGCCGTAAAGGCCGCTCCGTGGCGTAGGTATACTGAAGAGTATCCATTGTCCGGTCGCAGGGCGTCCGGTCGGGTTGAAAATTGGGGAGAGCTGCTTTATATCTGTATCTTAAGCCGGGGAACCGAGCAGGCAGGCACGGGTGTTGAAGTTGGGGTTACATCATTTAACCCGAAAAATATATTTGCAAGATAGGGAAGTTTGTGTAATGAGTGATAAGCCTGCGTCGAACATGGGTATTCTTCGAATATCGGCAAAAACTATAACGATGGTTTGTGCATATAAACTTACAGAGGGCTATAACATCCCTTTTGACAAAAAGCTTATAGAGCTTCGGTGGATCGCACGACCCATGCCCCGCATGGGTACCCCGAACGAATGAGCAAACTTCCCTATTGCATTTTTCTGGTTAAGGAGGAGGAAGGAAAATGGAAAAATTTAGAAGGTCCCGCTTTTTGATTGCGGCAGTCTTGGCGCTCATGGTATTCATGTCCGTAAATTGCGGCTACATCCTTTATCCGTGGCGAAGGGGCAACCCGCCGGGGGACATCGACGGAGGGACGCTTGTCATGGACATATTATGGTTTATTCCGGGGATCGTCCCTGGTGCAATAGCCCTCGCCATTGATTTTAGTACGGGCTCGATATACCTCGGCAGGGGCAGGAAAGAGAGAAGGGGAAGGATAAGGATAAGGCACACAACGATAAGGATTGACTCTTTGAGCGTCCACCCGGGAGACAGGCTGGGGCTCTGTTTGAACCTCGCGGCCCCTCCGGCCATAAACTCGGATGTCATGGTCACGCTCGCTCCAGGGGCAAACGGAGGCGATACAGCGGTCATTTTTGATACCAGGTATGCAAAGGCCGATGAACCCAAAAACATGGTAGTGCTTACCGTGCCCGCTGACCTCAGGCCGGGGGAATACAGGATGTCCGTCGCGGTCAACGGGGTGGAATCGAACACGGTAGACCTGAAGGTTACGCTGTAGAAAAACTCCCGTAGTGCTTCATAGAGAAAAAGATGGAACGAGGGCCGGTTCCCCGAAAAACGTAAAAGAGGGGCGACTGTTCCTCATGAAAGCAGTTGCGGCAGCGGAGTATTGACCGTGGCTGGAATTTGGTTATAATGGATACGCGAAGCAACGTTTGCAGCCGACTAATCCGCAAGTGCTTTTCACGCTATGGTGGGTGTAGCTCAATGGTAGAGCATTGGACTGTGGCTCCAAGGGCTGAGGGTTCGAACCCCTTCACCCACCCCATTTCTGATGACCCTTATTTGCCCGGCACGGAAAGGCCGCGGCTCGCTGTTGACAGGATTATCGGCGCTCTGTATAATAAGAGAAGATGGGGGGGTGGATGTCCAATCTTTATGATGCGGTGATCATAGGCTCCGGGTTCGGAGGCTCGATACCAGCCCTGCGCCTCGCCCAGAACGGGAAGAAGGTCCTTGTGCTCGAGCAGGGTTTCCGGAATACGGAAAAAGACTTCAAGCAGTCGTGGGACCCAAAATACCTCGTCACGATGAACCAGATAATCCCTTCGGACGACTACGCGGTATTCTACAGGTCCGGCATGACTCTGGGTGGTGGCTCCGTCGTGTTTTCCGGACTCATGAACAGGGCCCCGTCGAAGGTGTTCAGCTTCGTCGACTACAACGGCTACAAGGTGTGGCCGGATGCGGTAAACCGACAGACGCTCGACCCATACTATGCCATGGTCGAGCAGACGATGGCTGTCCGCCAGGCGACGTGGGACGAGGTCCCAAAGACCGGGGGCACATTCGCCCGGATGATGGACAATATGGGGCTGACCTGCGACAGGGCAAACTACCCCTACATAAACTGCAGACAGTGTGGCTTCTGCGAGGCCGGCTGTATATACGGCGTAAAGCAGTCCCTGATGCACAACTACATACCGCAGGCAGAGGCTGCGGGCGTCGAATTCAGGACCGGCTGCATAGCGATGGAAATACTGCCGGGCACGAGCGGGTATGGCGTCCGGTACATGGACCCGCATAGCGGCGAGTCGACCGTGCAAGGGACGGTGGTCATACTCGCGGCAGGGGCCATAGGCTCCGCGGCGATACTCCTGAGATCGAAGCAATACCTTACGCAGTTGTCTCCACAGGTCGGCCAGAACTTCAGCAATAACGGGGACCTTATCATAGGGTTCCAGCTCCCGGACGGCTGGCCGTCCGTGGAATACTATAAGGGCAGGACGAACGCCGGTGTGATGACGTACGCTTTCTGGGACGAATACGGAATAACGATACATACAGGCACAGGCCCACCAGCCATATTTTCCGGCCTGAATATACACAGGCCTGGCGAATACGCGTGGGGAGCCGGGTTCAAGCAATGGTCCAGGGAGATCTATCTCTCGAAGCTCATCATGTGCGTGGTCATAGGCCTTGTTACCGGGGAAGGCTACGTGTACCTGAGCAACGACTCTCCCCTTGTCCATTTTTCTCCCGCGACCAGGAGCTTTACGGACTATGTGGACAGGGTCGTTGCCGTGGGCAATTCCATTGCGAGTGCAAACAGCGCGGTCCTGCTGCAGACCAGGACGAGCGGATACGAGTACACGGCAAACCATATGCTCGGGACTGTGAGGATAGGCGATGACCCCGCCATGTCGCCGGCAGACCCTTACGGCCAGATCAGGGGATACCGGGGCCTTTTTGTATCGGACTCCGGCTCTATACCGGGGGGGACCGGGGTGAACCTTTCACTCACGACCGCTGCCAATGCGGAGCGGATAGCGGACTATATAAATACACACTGGTAGACAATCATTGGGTATCGACGGGCTCATACAGGACATTTTGGGAAAGAGGCTCGACAGGCGGGAATTCTTCGCTGCCGTGACAAGGCTCGCGCTCGCGGCTTCATCGATATATCTCATCGATGAGCTGGGCTGCGGCACCCTGAAGCTGCCGCTGAACCAGGGCTCCCTGTTCCTCCAGCCACAGACGGACGACGAGAAGACCGTCTACGCGATATGCGATACGATCCTTCCCGGCACGACGTCCGCCCCGGGCAGCGGACCGGGTGCAAACGATGTCGGCACGATGGATGTCATCTATGACAAATTTTATCCTGCCGTCCAGTACCTGCCGTCCGTAATCATGATTATAGATAGCTCTGCCCGGAGCAAGTACGGCAGGAGGTTCTATGATCTGGACATGGCAGAGCGGACGGATGTGCTGGCTGGGATCGAGGGCCAATTGGGGATAGTCGATTTGCTCTACGAGTACGTCAAGGCGCCGTTCTATGTTGGAATCATCAGCGATCTCGGTTTGAAGTATATGGGATACCCCGGCCCCAACCTCGGGTACGTAGATCGGGACTTCAGCTTTTATAAGCCCATGTCGAAGGAGATGACCTCGAACGGTAATCTGCCCTGATGCGTTTGGCCCCGGTATGTGCGGCTGCCAGGCCCTGACTCCCGGCGACTACGGGTTGTACACCTCCGCGCTGTCATGGAATACGATGGCACCCGCACCCGGATCTACCGTGGAGAAGCCCGATACTATCAGGGCAGATCCATCTGCAAGGCCCTGACCTACATAGCCCGCGCGCGGGACCGAGAGCAGAGGATGGCTTGTGAACGACTTCGATACGGTACTGAACACCTCTGCCGAGCTTGTTACGGTAAATACGGACGTCGTCACCCCTCCGGCAACGAGGACGCTGCCGTTGCCGATCGGGATGTCGGAAAACAACGCGCGCGGCAGAGACATGCTGTAGTAGCCGAGTACGATTTGCCGTACAGGACTGACGATCGTAAGCCCGCTGACTGGCACCCACCCGGGGGCGAAGCCGCCGTTTACGAGGACGTCGTCATCAGGAGGCAGGAGTATCGAAGATAGAAAAGAGGTCGTAAAGGCGATGCTGCTCACGGATGTGAATCCCGCGAGAAGGGACGGGACGCCGGGGCCGGATTTCTCTACGGGGCCTTCTGACAGGGCGGTCACGGACGCCTGGAAGATCTCGGTACTGCCGCAGGAGCTCCCGCCTGCGAGGAACACCGCCCCGTCTGCATAGGTAGCGGAGGCATGGAACGCCCTTGCGGCGCTCATCGCGTACAGGGTGTCTTTGCTTGTTTTCAGTTCCATAAGCTCGGCCTCTCCTGTGGGTCCGTCCGGACCTATGCCTCCGGCGATCAGTACGGCATCGCCCGATAGCACATCCGCCGTGTGCCCGGCCCTTGGAACGGCCATTGTCCCGGCTTTATAGAAGCTGTTCGACTTTGGGTCGTACACCTCTATGGAGGTCTTCGTGCCGTCCGGGGGCGTGGAAATGGAGCAGGTCCCTGTGCTGCAGTCTATATGTAGGGCGTCGGTACCGCCGGTCACCATGATGCTCCCGTCGGACAGCCTGCTCGCCGTAAAGAGCACCCGCGCTTCCGTCATTCGGGGGCCCTGCATGAACGTACCCGTATCTGGACGGTAGATCTCGGTCGCACTGGTCGCGGGGAGCCGGCTGCATCTCTGGCCGCACGACGACTGCTGATCCGTAACACCGCCCATGATAAGGTACGTCCCGTCCGGCAGGGGAACGGACATCGCGAAGGCCCTCGGTATGACTTTCGACGTAAGCTGCGTAAATACGCTTGTCTGCGTGATGAGTATGTCGACGTCGTTTACACCGCCCGCATTTATCCTCACCCCTGCGGTCTTTCCCCGTGCGATAGTGATGGAGGACGCGTCCCTTACTTCCACACTGACGGTACGATTGGTGCCTGCGGGTATGCCGTCGATCGTCGTGCCGGAGGGACTTGCAGCCACGCGTACCTGTTTGACGATGGGCATGAAGTCAGTGCCCGTTATCGTAATAGAGACACTGTCCGAGTTCTGAGGCAGGCCGAACTGCCCCAGTCCGGACAGTGTGTTAGGAGGGATATAATGCGTCCTTACGAAGACACCGCCGTGCTCCAGGCCCCCGCTGCATGAGATCAGGACCATGCAGAAGAAAACCATCGGGACGTATGACCGTTCCATGAACATGAATGCCGCCCCGCTTAATGCAGGACGGTCTCCTCGACACGTTCGTCCCGGGTATCGGAGACGAACAGGTTCCCGACTGCGTCGAAGGCGATACCGTAAGGAGAGTCGATCATGGCGAACGGAAATGCAGTTCCGTCGATGCCTATCAGATAGACCATGTCTGCCGACTGGTCTGCTACATAGAGGTTATGCCGGCCATCGAGCGCCATACCGACGGGCAGGCCGAGCCCCGACGCACAGACGCTTATGCCGCTGCCCTGCGCCACCTTTACGATGGTTCCGCTGGCGCTGTTTGCGACATACACCTCCCCGGGAGACAGCAGTGCGACGCCCATGGGTCCGGAGAGCCCCACCGCGAACGTCGATACGCTGCCGGCATCGTTTATCACGGACAGCGTACCGTCCCTGTAGTCCGCGACGTAGAGCAGGTCGTTCACGCTGTCGTACGCCATACCCGCGGGGCCATTGAGCCCGGACGCGAACACCGAGAGCAGACCGCCTGAGTATCTCAGGAGTCTCTCGTTCGAGAAGTCCGAGACGTACATGTCGCCTGCCGTGTCGAACACAAACCACGACAGGGCCGTGATGCCCTGTGCGAAGGTCGTAATGAGGCCCCCGGGGTCGATGCGGTAGACCGCGTTGTTCGCGTAGTCGGCTATATATATCCTGCTGTCCGCGCCCTTCGTTATGCCTCTTATGTCGTTGAACCCCGCCGCGTACGTGCTCACGGGGTGCACCAGCTTGAAGACCTTGCCCTGCGACTCGCTCGCAACGTAGATCGTCCGGTCCCTGATCGCGATACCGGTCGGTGCCGGGATGCCCGTAGCATAGGTCAATAGCTGTTTCGCAGGGGTGACCAGCGATACGGAGCCGCCGGTGTAGTTCGACACGTACAGGTTGCCGGCAGCATCGATGGCTATCCCCGATGGCCGGCTGAAGCCCGATGCATACGTCGTCGTAAATCCGCCGGCCGCGCTCACCACGGACACAGTGTCACCCGCGGTGTTCGCCACATAGACGTTCCCTGACCCGTCTATCGCGATGCCTTCCGGGGCGTTGAAGCCCGAGGCAAACCTGTAGGCGGTCGCTGAGGATGTCACGGTGATCACCTCGCCGTACTGCTGGTCCGTTGCATACAGCAGCGGCCCCGGAGCGCCGGCAGAGAACGCGATGCCCCAGTAGTTCCCGCTGAAGCCCGGCTGCTTGTGGGCACACGTGCCAAACGCCGAGACAGTGCCGTCATAGGTGACCTCGGATATCCATAAGGCCTTGAAGGCACCGGGCGTCGCCACGAACAAGTCGTCGTTGAATCCTATCGCTATCCCTGCGGGCGTGATCGCCCCAAAGCCATTGCACGCATGGTCCAGGGGGCCTACGAACTCGTACAGGGACCCTCCTGCCGTTACCATCGATAGGGAGCCGCCCCCTGTAGAAAGGCTCCCCTTGTTCGCTATAAACATGGCGCCTGTGGGCGTAAAAACAACGCCCCACGGGTTATAGAGGCCCTTTGCATAGACCTGGTAGCCGCTGTCTGTCCTCGATATGCTATTATCGTCGAAGTCCGAGGTATACAGGAAGCCCGATGGGTCCATCGCAAGGCCGTAGGGATTGGACAGGTCCGCAGCGTAGGTGACGGTAAACCCGGACGGCGATAATACCTTGATGATATTGCTGCCGGATGTGACATAAAGGTTATACGCATTGTCGGCCATCGCGTATTTTGGCGTATCGAGACCTGTGACATAAGAAGCAACAACACCAGTTCCATCCACAGTAGATATAGTTCCATTACCCCTATTAATAACCTTAAATGATTTAAGTCCTGTCGGTCCGGTGAACACGATGCCCATTGGCTTGTTCAGACCTACGGCAAAGGTGGATACCGTTCCGCCCAGGTCTATCCTGGAAATGGTGTTGTTACCGTAGTTCGTCACGTACATATTGCCTGCATCGTCTATCGCAATGCCGGAGGGCATGGAGAAGCCGGATGCAAAGGTGGAGCCTGTAACCGGGGTGCCGAGTGTGAGCTTCCGGATCGTCCCGTCGCGCTGGTTTGCGACGAACAGGGCCGAAGGGGACTGGTAGTACAGGGCCATGGGGCCTGCCAGGCCTTTGTATATGGTCGTCTGGGTCAGCCCGCCGGACAATACCTTTATAAGGGTCCCCTCATTGTAGTTTGCGACATACAGGTCATTGTTCTCGTCCACCGCGATGCCTGTCGGCCTGTTTATCGAGTAAAAGGTCTTCGTGACCGTGAACCCCAGGCCCGATGATGGTATGCCGTTTACCGTGACGACCACGTCTCCCTTGACAGCGCCGTTCGGCACCTTTGCCCTTATGAGCGCGTCTGACCAGCTTATAACGGACGCGCCCGAGCCCGCGAATGCGATGCTGCTCGTCCCCTGTGTGGCCCCGAAAAGACAGCCTGTGATAGACACCCCATCGCCCCTCTCGGCCGTGTCCGGCGAGATGCGCGATACGGATGGGTGGGTCGTGAGTGTAATGCCGTTGCTCATGGTGTTGTTTACCGAGACATTCACAGGCCCGGCCGCTGCGTGCGTGATGTTGCCAACGACGGCCGTGATCCGGCTACTGGACCATGATGTGACAGGGAGGACGGTGCCCGCATAGTTTATCGAGCCGATGCCCTGCGTCGTGCCGAAGCCTGTCCCGGTTATGACGATGGTATCGCTCAATACGACGTCCGCCTTGCTTATCTCCGAGATAAACGGCAGTACGGTGAAGCCGACGCCGGCCGTCTGTGTCCCGGAGACGACGCTCAGCCTTGTGCTGCCCGCTGTTACGTCCGGAACGACGGCGCTTATCGACGTGTCCGACCATGAGCTTATGGGGGCCGCGGTGTCCCCGAACTCGACGGAGCCCTGCGAGGTCCCGAACCCGGAGCCAGTTATCACGATGTCCGTGCCCGCCGGGCCGGACACAGGGTTGGTACCGGCCACTATCATGGTCGAGCCCTCAGTGCCGTTATTGCCGTTGGTATTGCCCGCGTTCCCTGAAGGGGTCCCGTGCTTCGCCGAGCAGGCAGTCATAAAGAGTGTACCTGCCGTCAAACAGGCCATGAGCCCCAGTGTAACTTTAATAGCGTGTGCCATATTTCCTCCATCAAAACGATATTTATTCGTTCAAACGGCACATGTCAAGTGTTTTGTGAAAGTCTATTCTTGTCCTTTTGGGTACTATTGGCCGGCGGACGTCCTGAACATCTGCTGTATCTTGTCTATGTGCTCTTTCTTGACGATCGCGATTACCTCGTCGTCCTGCCGAAAGACCGTCTCGCCCTTCGGGATGATCGTCTCGTCGCCCCTGTAGATGGAGACGATGATTACGCCCGCCGGCAGGCCGAGGTCCTTGATCTTCCTGTCCATGACATTTGACTGTCTCTGGACCTCGACCTGTACGAGTTCCACGTTGCCACCCTTGAGTTGGAACAGGGGGACGACGACGTCGCCGGCCTTGACCTGCTCCTCGATAAGGTAGTTCAGCATCCTCGTCGAGTTGATCGTCGCGTCCACGCCTATGCTCTGGAATATCTCTTCGTTCGCGGGGTCGGACACCCTGGATATGGTCCTCGGGGCCTTGAACATGAGTTTCGTGAGCTGGCAGATGACCAGGTTGGTCGCATCGTCGCCGGTGAGCGCGGCTATGACATCGGCCCTGTTTGCCCCGGCGACTTTCAGGACGGACGCGTTCGCCCCGTTGCCGAGCATGATGACATCGCCGAAGGCCTCGGACAGCGAGGACACCTTCAGCTTGTCCTGATCGATGAGCGTTACCTCGTGTCCCCCGGACAAAAGTGTCTTTGCGAGATTGATGCCTGCCTTGCTTGCGCCGACGATTATTATGTACATGTCCCCTCCTATGACAGCCCCTGTGTTTTGAGGAGGGCGTCGATCGTGAGGCTCGTGGGGCACAGGACCTCGATCCCCAGGTCCGCATACACGGACGCAAGGTTCACGTCGAACAGCCGCATGATGACCTTTATCGTCCTGTCGATGAGCTTTATCTTCTGGGATATCATGATGTTCGTGTAGTCGTTGCCCGTCACCACGATCACGAGGTCCGCAGGCTTTTTCAATGCCTGCCTGATGACCTTTTCGTCGTTGCTGTCGCCTACGAGCAGCTCGACCCCCTGCTTTTCCTCGATGTACATGAACTTGCTCTCGTTCTGCTCTATGACGAGGACGCTGTCTCCCCTTTTCGAGAAGATGCTTACGAGCCTCGATCCGAGCCTGCCCGAGCCTATTATGACCACGCGCATCTATATCTCCTCCCCTGGTAATTTGTCTATTATAACCTCGCAGGGCGCCTTTCTCAATACCGTATCGGAGGTCCTGCCGAGTATGTTTTCCTTGAGTCCCACATGCTGTCGTATGCCCATGATGATGGCGTCCGCGCCCTGCTCCTTTGCGAGCTTTACGATCTCCTCCCCTGCGGAGCGCGATCGTACGACGAGGGAGATGCTCTTCATCTTGTGCAGTACCGCGAGTTCCTCCGCGTGCGTTATCGCCTCTCTGGCGTGCCTGTCCTCCTCCTCCATCTCAGCGTTCAATGGCAGGGTCCTCGGGACCTCGACGATATAGGCGAATATGAGGGTCGCGTTCTGTTCCACCCCGAGTCTGCACGCCACCTCGACGCCCCTCTCGGAGTACGCCATGCCCTGGGTAGGTATGAGGATGCTCTTCAAGGCCTCCACCTCCCTGCGTGCCCGTGCGGCGACCTGCGGAATTATGGGCGGCACATGCAGCATCCACCAGAGGAGCGATATAATGGATGTCAGGAACACTGCTGCTATTATGAGGCCGAGCGTCGACTGGATCATTGCCTGCCTCTGAGGTACCTCAGGACGAACCCGAGCCTGTAGATACCGAAGCCTATGAAGCTCGCGCCCACGAGCACCGGGAGCCATAGGTGGATGCCCGCGGACAGGCGTATCGAGCGTATAACGATTATTATACCGAGCAGGACGAACAGCCCGCTATTTATCGTCCTGATCTTATCTGTCAGCTTTAGCCTGTTCATTCCTTTTGATCCTCTCGTCGCGCTCTTTCAATGCGAGCCTGTACTCTTCGGCGAGGTCGAACTCCTCCGCGGAGGTAAGCACGTCCATCTGGTGCGCCTCCCAGTTCCGCTCCACGCTCTTTGCGAGGGGCATGCCGTTCGCTTTCCTGAAATAGAGGTAGTACAGTATGCCGAGCACTACCCATATGGGCCCGGCCACCCTCCCGATCCTGTGTGTCAGTATCACCTCGAAAAGCACCATGCCGACGCCGAGGAACCCCAGGATCCCGAGCACCGGGAACTCGACGGTCCTGTCCCTGTACGGCAGCTTTATGTTCAGGGGCATCTTGTAGGGCCTGGGCGTGTAAGGGTCGGAGAAGCGCAGCTTAATGAGCGATATGAAGACGATGAGGTACCCGAGCGTCGCGCCGAACGCGTACATGTTCCCGAGCGTGTCCATCGCCTGCGGTGTCAGGAAAGAGAGCAGCATCTCGAGGATGCCTATGCCCGAGAAGACCACGATCGTCCTGACCGGGGTCCTGTATTTCGGACTTACCCTGTCGAACCACTTCGTGATGAGGCTCAGTTCGCTCATCGAGTAGGTGAGCCTCGATGCGCTCATGACGCCGGAGTTTGCGGAGATCAGCAGGATCGTTGCCCCGAGCAGGGCTGTGACGGGGCCGGCAAGCGCCCCTATGTACGGAATTGCGTGCGCGAGGGTCGCTATGGGGTCCCCGATGTGCTGTGCGAAGGTCTGCCACGGCAGCACGCCGAGGCTCAGGGACGAGAACGCGGTCGCGAATATGAACACGGTAAAGATCAGCGTCACGGAGGTCCTGGGTATGATGGTCGCCGGCCTCTTGGTCTCCTGTGCGGCCTGTGATATGGACTCGAGCCCCACGAACGATATGATCCCGAGCGACGAGCCGTACATGAAGTTATGGAGCGTGGGGAATGAGGCCTGCCACTGATGGACGAGTAGCTCCGGCCTCCATGCGAACAGGAACCCGAACACGATTATGGACGACTCGATGGTGATGTCGAAGGCACCGAACAGCTCGTTGAAGAGGGACGACTCCCGTATGCCGAGGACGTTCAGCCATATCAGGAACAGGATCATGAACAGTGACTCGAGCAGCCACAGGTAGTTTATCCTGAGCGGCCCGATCAGGAGCAGGAAGTGGTCCGGCTGGATGCCGAAGTAGGGAAGGAAGAAGTTAATGTAGCCGGCCGACGCCACGGTAAAGAGCGCTATGTCTATGGTATAGTCCAGGAGCAGCGCAGCGCCCGCCACGAAGCCCCAGAAGTCCCCGAGGCCCCTGAGGGCGAAGTAGTGTCCGCCGCCCGCCACCGGGTACGTCGCGGCGAGCTCCGTGTAGGCGAACCCTATCATGATATAGATGATGCCGGCCGCGGCAAAGGCAAGGCTCGCGGCGCCCTGTGCCGCGGCTATCACCAGACCGAGCGCGGCGTAGATGTCGGCGCCGACGTCCGCATATCCCCACATGAAAGAGCCCCAGACGGTGATGTCCCTTCTCAGTTCATGCGGGAGTTGTGGGGATGGAGTTGTAGCGGTGTCGTTGCCCATTCTATTGGTTATTGAGGACGGATGGCCTTATTCGGATGTCTGCGTGAATTTTGCAAGCAAGGGGGTGTTTATCTCTATGCCCCCGCCTGCCTCTGCGCTATCGATGAGGCCATGGATCCATGAGTCGTAGGCATACTTGGCCATATCGTAGCTGAACTGCATGTCTGCCTGTACGACGTCCCTTGGCATTACGGCGGACTTCGACTTGTTCCCGATCGTGTAGAGCATCTTGATCTCGCTGCCGTTCAGAAAAACGCTGTCGAAGAAGAGCTTCTTTACCTTCAGGGTGAGGAGATCTTCCGTGATGTTTTGCTGGAAGTTGTCAGGGGTTATATCGTTTTCGCGCAGCACGGCGTAGTATATTCTCGGATCGAACTGGTGTTTCTTGTTGAGGAATGAAGGGAGGTGGCTTATCTCGTCCCTCAGCTCCTCGCTCGTTACGATAAAGCCTGCAGCGTCTGCCTGCTGGACCCCGACCTCGTTCGTAATGAGGTTGGTCAGTACAATCTTCGGAATGTTCATGGATGCCGCCACGTCCGGAGTCAGCTCGCCCTTGAACTGCTTCGCGTAGTTATTGAGCATGACCCGGTACGCCCTGTTAAACCTGTCGGTAGATATAGCATCGCGGTTCACGATGGCTATGGTGCCCTGGGATATGCCGCTGCCACAGCTCCTCAGGGTGCCGAATATGCCGCCGAACCCCCCGAGGAAGGTCAGCGCCACAATAAAGTAGATGATCTTCAGTCCCCAGTTGCCCGTGTACTTCCTTATATAGTTTAGCATAATAGATAAGTATACCAAGCGATAACCAAAAATCAAGCATTTTACCCGTCAGGGAGGACGTTGATTTTTTGTCGTGTAAATGTTGTATTTGCAGACCCGATGTACTATAAACGGCCGTGTATGGTGCGCCCGTAGCTCAGGGGATAGAGCGTCGGACTACGAATCCGCAGGTCGGGGGTTCAAATCCCCCCGGGCGCTTTTGATTTTCAAGTAGTTACATAATTTATAGGACCGCCACATCTTCTCAGTATTACCCTGGTATTACCTTTTAAAGCTATAAATAGCAGACTTGGTACAGTCTTCTGAGACACATTGCATCCTTTTTTGCTGTTAGCTTCCTCTCAGAACCCTTGAAATACTTCGTATCACCCTCGACAACAATACCCTTCTAAACCCCTTATATTGCCCTGTCCCCAAGCGTTTGGGAGGGACTTAACCAATGTATGTCTTTTTAGCGCAATTTCCTTCTATTGGACATAAATATATTTAATCGGATATCCAGCCGGCTTAATGCCCATGCCGGGCGCAACCCAAACAAAAAGGCGTGCAGAGTGCACGCCTTTTTATCATGGGCAAGATGTTAAGATGTAATGTTAAAAAAGAAACCTGTACCCTGCCATAAGCTCGTAGACACCGACATCGACGGTTGTGCTGCTGCCATTGAAGGTGGCACCCTGACTGATCGGTATCGAGATTTGAGCAGTAACTGCCCCGTTCTTCGTTACGATGAAGTCTGCACCACCTACAAGTTCCAACCCAATTCCGCTTCCGCTCAGTGAATTCGAATAACCGCCGCCGCTTACCGATACGCTCGGGTTGTTGTATACCAGACCAAGTCCAAAGAACGGTGTTATTCTGTTTAACGGTATTGTGCCGAGGGCATCGACTTTGACAGCAAAATTACTGAAATTTGCCGTGGCGCCATTTATAGTGGCACTCGAGGCACCGATATAATCAAGTTCTCCTGCTACGGCAAAATACTTGATAAAATTATAGCGCCCGTCGACTCCGATACCGACACCGGGACCATAATTATTTAAACCGGGATTACTGCTGTTGGGAAAGAAAACTATAAGTTTTGGGGCGACAGACCACACATGCCCGCCACCTTGCCATGTTTCGTCTGATCTGCCGGAATATCCCGCCCGTGAAGTTACTGCAAACCCAAGTATCAGCAAAGATGCTGCCACTGCCATACCGATTCTTTTCATGCTTTTTCTCCTTTATCTTTCATTTGGAATCCTCCATTTAAGCCCTTAAAAATAAATTTTCGTTCCACACACTCCCCTCTTATGCCTGATTAGCTTCGTTTTAGCTTGTTTGTCAAACAAATCCACCGTCAAATTTCATGCTCCAAGCCCCAAAATCTTTGCTTGACCTCAGATGAGCACCACTTCCCCTTCTTTTCAAGACACGTATCCCTTCGCTCTATTCCCTTCATACGACAGTATCCGTTTATTGTTATCCAGGCGAAGGACAAAGCCGGCTTATCTTCCCGAATTTCCAAGCCACATTGACCTCTTTTAGAGGATTTAATCCACTCTTACCACAGAGGGTTTAAAAGAAACAGAAAAAAGAGTATAAGCAAAAAGGAGGTTAGCATTGGAAACGAATATGGGTACAAATCAAAGAAAGGAAAGGATAAAGTTGACCCCGGAACAGCTGTACAATATGTACATCGAATGCAATGCACCAGGGGCACCGGTCAAGCTGATTCTTCAGCGCAATGGACTGACACCATGGGATCTTGCCAGTATTCGAAAGAAGGTCAGAGCGGCTGCTCTGGATGTATTATCAAAGTCCGGGAAGCCGGGGAAGAAACAGCAGGTGGTTCCGGTAGAACAAGGAGAAGAGAAGGGGAGAGAAGGGGTCAGCCCTTGAGTGCGCCAAGAAAAGCTTGTATATGTCCAATTGGTGAAAATCCAATATGGGGAAAGATCAGCCATCACCCCAGAACGAACTTTTACACCAGATAAGGTAACTTATCTTCG